>NZ_CAWPKW010000391.1:0-1117 GCF_963888615.1 Brasilonema octagenarum UFV-OR1
TAAATAACCAGGCAATGGTTAAGGTACATAGACCAGCACAGAAGTCACTAATCATCATGATCCAGCGCCGACTCCAGCGGTCAACAAATACTCCAGCAATGGGGGAGATAATAATCGCAGGTAAGGTTGTTGATAGAATCAGGAGAGTGAACTGGGTGTTTGAGTTAGTATGCTGATAAATCCAAATACTCAGAGCAAAACTGGTCATGCGAGAGCCAACCAGAGATAATACCTGACCAATCCAGATCAAGATAAAAACGCTCATGTTTTGAGTTATCTCTCCTTCCTTACTAGAGAAATACTCAGTCCACCTAAATAAAGACAATCCAAATCTGGGCTGTTCTTTCAACTCTGGTGGGTTATTTTTTAACATAGTAATATTGACTATTGGTTAATTTGTGATACATCATCCTCGTTAAATGTAGCATTTATAACTCATATGCTACACGGCAGTCAGTATATTATTGAAGTTATGCAAATTCAGAAACTTGGCTAGTTGGATGTTGGACGAGCTTCTCTAGAATTTCTTGGTAATAGCTAAACAGATCCTCAATGGTTTCATTTGTAAATAGCTCTGTGCTGTACCAGACTGTAATTTCAATGGTTGGATTATTTACAGAAGGTGAAGAAACATAAAGTTCTAAAGGAATTTTCGCATTCCACAAGCTGAGATCGCGCTTAATTGTTACAAAGTCTACATCTAACATCCAGTCATGGCAATTTTGTGCAGGTAGCATAGTCAGGCATGCCCAGAGGTTAAGTGGTTGTTTGCTTGTAATAGCGTCAATGACTGTTTGAACAGGAATCTCTTTATTGTTGATTGCTTCTGTGAGAGTTTCTTTGATCTCTTCTAAAAGAGTAAGTCCTGTTTGCTCAGATGAGAGATGCGATCGCAAAATTACGTCGTTGATAAAGCAACCGAGCATGTTTTCGGTTTCTACCGTACTACGATTACCAACTGTTGTCATTACTAAAATTTCGTTTTTACCACTATAATTAAACAAAAGTATCTTCAGAGCAGTCAGAATGATGACAAAGATGGTGACTCCTTGAGAACGGCTGAGGGCTTCGATTGATGCCACAAGACTGGCTGGCAGAACTACAGAATAAATAGATG
>NZ_CAWPKW010000392.1:0-22782 GCF_963888615.1 Brasilonema octagenarum UFV-OR1
ATCTTTCCCTCTCCTTAGTAAGGAGAGGGATGCCCGATAGGGCAGGGTGAGGTTTAAGTCGTGAATGCAACACGCATATTACTCTTAGTAAGAGTAGTGCCATTGAGGAAGGGCGATGCTGCAAACCGCGACGCACGCGTTAAGCGTAGCTCTGCCGTAGGCAATCGCTTTTAAAAATACAAAAATCTGCATCACAGTGATATTCTATACTCTATGTTAAAAAACTGAATTCGTGAAAACTGACAGCATATTCTATCGCCTCTTTCAAGAATTTCCCAGCATCTTCTTTGAACTCATCGGTGAACCACCAGAAGAAGCACGCGCTTATCAATTTTCATCAGTGGAAGTTAAGCAAACAGCCTTTAGGATTGATGGTGTATTTCTTCCTGCCAAAGAAAGTGATAACCCAATTTATTTTGTGGAAGTCCAATTTCAAGAAGATCCACAAATTTACGCGCGACTGTTTGCAGAAATCTTTTTGTACCTGCGGCAAAATCAACCACAAAATGACTGGCGTGCTGCGGTGATATTTCCTACCAGAACTATAGATACAGCAGATAGAAAACATTATCGTGAATTCTTTACAAGTCAGCGTGTTAGCCCGATCTACCTTGATGAATTAGGTGAGGCTGTATCGTTACCCATTTCCATTGCAACTGTCAAGTTAGTGATTGAGAATCAAGATACAGCGATTGAAAAAGCAAGAGAGTTGATAGATAGAACTCAACAGGAGATAAGTTCACAACAGCAACAGCGGCAATTACTACAATTGATAGAGACGATTTTAATTTACAAGTTTCCGACAATGAGTCGAGAGGAGATAGAGGCTATGTTTGGATTGAGTGAATTAAAGCAGACAAGATTTTATCAGGAAGCTTTTGAGGAAGGCAAGCAAGAAGGTACTCGTCGGGAAAAGTTCCGAACAGTACCTCTGTTGTTAAGAGTAGGATTGACTGTGGAACAAGTTGCACGAGAGTTAGAGTTGAGCGTTGACGAAGTGCTGCAAGCAGCACAACAGCAATCTTCCAATGAGAGTAGTAGTTGAAAAAGAAGGAACTGATAGATGGCTTATAGGCAAAATCCACAGCGCCGACGTGACGAACTGCAAAAATTGTATGATTTGCTAAATGAGAAGATAGTACGCCTGCGAACAGCAAGAATCATTGAGACAGACGCTGCAATCCTTTTCAGATTAGATAAACAAATTGAGGAAGCCCAGACAGAACATGACAAAATCGCCCAACAGATTGACAGCCTAGATAAAGCATTGGAACAAGGGTATTAAAAATAAGTTAGTGCGGCAGTGTCAAAAATTGAGACTTTCACGCACAGGTAGCAATAAGCGCGATAATTTCTTCTATACAGCAGTGCTGAGTAGGAGAAGCCACCATGACACCAGAAGAAATCGTGATATGGTTACAAGAACGCACGGCTCTAGGAATCTTATCGCCTGAACCTTTGAATGCTATCGCCCAAGTTATTGAAAAACAAGTTATCCCACCAAACCACTGTCTAGTGACTGAAGGGACTCCTCCAGAAGGATTATACATTCTCCTTGAAGGTCAGCTCGAAAGCGATAGCAACAATAAAACGAACCCGGCTTTAACTATTGGTTTCCTTCCCGGCTCAATCATTCATCTGCAAGAACTCATGTTAGATGAATTGGCTCAGCGTACAATTACAACGGTTACAGAATGCCACTTATGGGTTGTGCCTGCAGCTAAGTTTCGGGAATTAGCCACCCAATACCCCGAAATTGCTCAAGCTGTTTCTCGCCAAATGGCACAGGAATTGGCTCAACTCACATCTGTACTAACCTACGAACAAGAACGTTCTGTAGCTTTGCGACCTTATTTGGTCACAAAGGCAACACGGGGAATTGTGGGGACAAGTCGTTATGCTGTACGTTTGAGACAGGAAATTCGAGAAGCTACTGATGATCGCAAATCAGTATTAATTTTCGGGGAACCAGGATTAGGAAAAGATATTATAGCTGCTTTGATTCACTTTGGTTCCAAACAGCGGCGAGAACCGATTATTAAAGTTAACTGTGGTATTCTCCAGACAAGCGGTGCTGATTTGTTTGGTCGTGCTGGAGGTAAACCAGGACTGCTGGAATGGCTTGGGGAAGGCAGTTTAGTTCTGAACAACATTCAAGAAACACCCCCAGAGTTGTTACCAGCGTTAGCAAGTTTGCTAACAACGGGCAAATACACCCCTGTCAGCCGTTCGGGAGAACCAACCCCCGAACCTCGCGTCAGTAAAGCTCGCATTTTGATAGTTTCAGAAAAAACTCAGCCAACGATTGAACGCTGTATCGGTCATATTATCAAAGTGCCACCGTTGCGGGTACGCAAAACTGATATTAAAGCACAGGTGGAATACTACATCAGTCTTTACACTCGCGCTAGAGGTATTGCGCGACCGAAAGTTTCCTCAGAAGCTTTGCGCCGTTTGCAGTCTTACGATTTCCCTGGCAATTTGAAAGAACTGCAAGATCTAGTAGAACGGGCGATCGTCCAAGCTGGAGAAGCAAAAGAACTCACAGAAGAAATTTTCTGGTCTGTTGATACTAAGAAAAAGCAATTTCGTGTCAATCTTTTAAATGCTTATCCTGGTTTGCGAAAGCTTCTTCGTAGTTCTTGGTGGCCTGATCGTATTAACTATGGTTTTACTTTAACAGCATTTGCCTTCATTGTAGGAGTCTTATTTGTTGGTCCGCAAACGCGCGATCGCAATTTCGCTCTCAATCTGTTTTGGGCTTGGTGGTGGCCTTTCTCCCTACTAGCATTTCCCTTTTTAGGACGTGTTTGGTGTTCAGTTTGTCCCTTTATGATTTACGGGGAAGTGACACAAAAGCTTTCCCAAAAGTTCTTTCCCCGAAAACTTAAACGCTGGCCCAGACATCAAGCTGAAAAATGGGGCGGATGGTTTCTTTTTGGACTATTTACTCTTATTTTCCTATGGGAAGAACTCTGGAATTTAGAAAATACAGCATATCTTTCTGGTTGTTTGCTGCTTTTAATTACTGCTGGTGCCATGATTTTCTCTGCCATTTTTGAGCGACGATTTTGGTGTCGGTATCTGTGTCCCATCGGTGGAATGAATGGTTTATTTGCTAAACTCTCCATGACAGAATTACGGGCACAGCAAGGCATCTGTTCTGCCAGTTGTACCACGTATCAATGCTACAAGGGTGGACCCCAGAAGGGAGAGGGGATGGAAACAAATGGATGCCCGTTGTACTCTCACCCAGCACAGTTGGAAGATAATAGAGATTGTGTGCTGTGTATGACTTGCCTCAAAGCCTGTCCGCATCGTTCCGTTGAGTTTAATTTGCGTCCTCCGGGAATGGAATTGTGGACAACTCATATTCCCCGCAGTTACGAAGTTGCACTGTTGTTTTTACTATTGGGGGGGGTGTTCCTGCATCACTTGCCGGAAATGCAATCAAGGCTCGGCTTACATCTGGATTTAACCCAATTTCTGCCTCACTTAGGATTATCTTTACTGGCTCTGATTCTCCCCGTAGCGATTCCTTTTTTGGCATACGGAATCATGCAATTATTATATGTCAGTTACAAACAGTTAAAATCCACTCAGCAAAATCCGAAGCCACGATCATTTGTAGAACTTGCCTATGGATATTTACCACTCGTGTTAGGAGGAAACTTAGCTCATTATCTGCATTTGGGTTTAACCGAAGGAGGACGTATTCTCCCTGTAAGTTTTGCAACCTTCGGTATGAATGGTGAACAATTACCTATATTGCTGGCTCATCCAGCGGTGATTACCTTTTTGCAAGGAACCACCCTCATTATTTCACTTTTGTTGACGGTGGTGTTGACACAAAAAATTGCTCGTCAGCCGATGCGATCGCTTTTTTGGCAACATTTAGCTGCTATTGGCTTAGCAGCGAGTATGTGGGCAATGATTGTATCTAGTTAGTTAAACAAGTGAAAAATCTGGCACCTTACGTCCAGAAGACACGCTGTGGGAACCAAAAAATCGCCCCTCAAAAATGTCTGCTTAAGCTGGTAGAATCCGGAAAAGTGCATGTCCCTAGGACATATTTTGAATTGTTTATGCGAAGTTTTATAAAACCACCACGATTACGTATTGGTGAAGACGGAGAAGGAGAAAGACGCGCTACTTGGCTGGAACTTTTTTATGATTTGGTGTTTGTGGTTGCTGTCTCTCAAGTCGCCCACTATCTTCATGATCATGTTTCACTTTCGGGAGTGTTAGGCTTTATAGCTCTTTTTATACCTATTTGGTGGTCTTGGATTGGTACGACATTTTATGCTAATCGCTTTGATAGCGATGACATTGGACGGCGGTTGTTCACCAGTCTACATATGCTTACAGCCGCAGCAATGGCTGTCAATATACACTACGGCTTGGGTGAAAGTTCCGCTGGTTTTGCTCTCGCGTACGTTGTTGGTCGTCTTGTACTGATTATTGAGTATATCCGTGCAGGACAGTATATTCCCCAGGCTCGTCCCCTGACAAAGAGTTACGCCACAGGTTTTTCAATAGGCGCGCTTTTCTGGTTAGTGTCTGCATTTGTATCGATTCCCTGGCGTTTCGTCCTTTGGACACTAGGACTCATCATTGACTTTGCTACACCCTTAACAACACGCAAACTACAGATAGAATTACCTCCCCATGCATCCCATTTACCTGAACGTTTTGGGCTATTCACCATTATTGTGTTGGGCGAAGCAATTATCGCAGTCGTCGATGGTGTTTCTCAACAGAAATGGGATCTTTTAACTGTGATTGCTGCTGTGTTCGCTTTAGGTATTGCTTTGAGCCTATGGTGGGTTTATTTTGATAACCTCGGTGGTACACCGATTAACAGGGCGCGGACTGAAGGAAGAGCAACGATTATGGCTATATGGCTTTTCACCCATTTTCCCCTTGTTGCTGGTATTGCGGCTTCTGGAGTCGCTGTAGAACTTGCGTTAATCAGCAAGCCAATGGTAGCACTTCCTGATTCTGTTCGATGGCTGCTTTGTGGTTCTGTTGCTGTATGCTACCTTGCTTTAGGTATTCTCCACCGCTTGGGAGTGATCCTTTATTGTAAAATCCGCACCAAGTATAGAGTTGGGGCAGCAGTCGTTTTGCTTTTCATTGCCGTTTTTGGCAAAGGTTTGTTCCCTGTTGCAGTCATTGGGCTTGTCGCTTTAGTTTGTGCTGTACAGGTTGTGCAAGATTTATCTCAAAGTCGTCCCACAACACGTTTGGTTGAGCCAGAAATCTAGTCGTAAGCTGTTGGGCTAAAACAAGTGCATAGTAGAATGTTATCCGGCATTTTTCTGGAGCTGCTTACAAGTAGAGTGGATATACGGTGATTTTAGGTATAATAAGTAGTTATATGCCTTAATGAATCGACTAATCGGATACCTCCGGATACAAATATAGGAAGCTACAATGCTACATGAAGAACAAGTAACATTTAGAGGGAAACGCAGTGATGTTGATGAGCTCTTACGTGTTCTAAGCTCAATTGAGGAAGTCGCTGATGTGCAAGTAAAGTCAGTGACGAGCACAATTAACAGTCTTTTAGATAGAGAGCCATTAAATCAAGTTGAATTGGTTGACATCGTACTTGGCATTG
This sequence comes from Brasilonema octagenarum UFV-OR1, assembly GCF_963888615.1. Classification (NCBI taxonomy): domain Bacteria; kingdom Bacillati; phylum Cyanobacteriota; class Cyanophyceae; order Nostocales; family Scytonemataceae; genus Brasilonema; species Brasilonema octagenarum. The sequence goes on from NZ_CAWPKW010000392.1 coordinate 5,624, forward strand.
CGATCAATCTCGCATCGTCCGCTATTTACGATCAGATTCGTCACAAAATCAATGACCATGCCAAGAAAAAAGGATTCCTTCAGCGATCTGGTCAAACAAATAGACGAAAAGGTTAAACGATGATGACTCCTTTAAAATGTCAAATCTAATACGTTTGTTAATTTGTGTGAATTGTTTATTATGGTTCCAGATTTACCAATTTTTAATCACACCATATATCACTCTGGTTTTACTGAATCGTTTTATGATCCCCGAACGCTGTTAACAAAAATACTAGCTCCAAATCTTGAAGGACAGGAGAAGAAGGAGTTTGTTCTTCGAGGGTTTGAATACAACGCTACAGTTATTCACGAACGAGTTCATTGGTTTCAGCATCACGGAACATCATTCGGCTGTTTTCTCGAAGCATTGCGATTGTCACAGCAAAACACAACCCTCCGATGGCTTCGGGAAATGCCTTCCAGTAGAGTACGAGATTTTTTGCGTCAACGTGTCGAATTTACAACACCAATTTTAGAAATCGATCCCCAAACGCGACATCCAATCTTTGCTCAAGGTGATGAACATGATCAGATGAACCTGTTTAGACAGATATGGTTCGATCATCAGTGGGTTCATGCGGTATTTGAAGATTCTCGAATCAGTAAACAACTTGGCAAACCGCCAGGAACAGTTATTGGTGAAGTTGTTGGAGATGTTATGTTGGCACTTTGTGCAGAACATGACTTCCTTCCGCAGACGAAGAATGCAATATTAACCACCCCATTAACAGCAAGACAATGGTTTTCGGTAGATGACACCGAAATGATGTTTGTTTCTATATCTGGAATGTATTTGACCAGCAAGATTCTCATGGAGTGTGCTGCAACCATTTCCGAACTTCAGCTACTACCTGAATCACTTTGGATGCCAGTGCTAGGGAAAGCTGGTGTAGAAACAGTACTCACAAACAGAATTAAAACAATTCTTGATGGTGATTATGGAATCCCCATTCGCAGCCTTCTGGTAGTCTTAAACGCTGGGCTAGATCGTCTGCTAGATGTTTTGCCAACCGTTAATGTGCTTTGCTTTATTGCGCTTAATCCTCCGTTACCACCATATGTTATGCATCCCCCTGATGATGCTCCATCCTGGCGTTGGCAGGACATTTATCCACCTATTAGATTTGCACGATTGGCACTTTGCGTAAAAAAAGTCGGGCTTTTGAGTGATTGTCGTGACCACAGAACAATTGCCACTTACATAGATAAACTCTGCGACGTATGTCAACTTCCACACACAATAAATACCAACTATCCAGATCGTATAAGTTATGAAGAAACTCCATGCTTTGCAGATGAGAATACTGTGTATTCAGATTCACTTAAGTTCTCACATCACGACTATATCTTTTGGGTACAGTCCTGCTTGATGCGTTATCGTCTGAATGCTTTACCACTTATGGTTAGCTTCGGTGATTGTCTATCGGGTGATCTGTTAAAACAATATGTCAACGATGTACTGAATTTTGACGCTGTTCCATTTTCTCGTTGTCCCTTAGGATGGACTAAAAATGATAAACTTGGGTTCTCATGTTCGGTGGATTTTGGTAACTGGTTGTTTCGATCAATCCTTATGGATTACGTACTCTTCGATGTTGTAGCTGGTACTGGTAAGTACGATTTGAGTTCATTTCCTGGCGAAATCAATCAGAATGAAATAATTTATGAGTTTTTGGAGAAAAACATTATTTTGAATCTCACGGAAGTAAGAAATACATAATGAACAGTTTTTCCTAAACTGAGAAAATCTTTATTTGTAGGGCAGGTAGAAACTGGTATGTGATCCCTTGAGCAAATTCAAGCAGCTATCCTAACACTTCCGTCAGATTAGTCTCAGCGATTTAGGCGGTGGTTCTTTGACTTGGATTATCAGCGTTGGGATAAACAGCTAGAGCAAGATATAAGAGATGGCAAGTTATAAACGTTGGCTCAGGAGGCGATCGCTGGTGTTAGATTTGAATTGCTTAGACAAGCCCCTTATTTGGCTATAGGTGCAGCACAGCTTAAAATGAGTAGTAATACTCGAAAATAAGTGGCGTTGGACGAGCAATTGAGCATGAGTGTTTCCATGAGAGATATTATCACTGTCTACATTTGGTTTCCCAAGGAGTTCTTAGGTCACGCTTCAATGCAAGTAGGTATAGATACTTATATAAGCTTTTGGCCTAACAAAGAAATTATAAATAGGTCATCAATGCAGAATAGTCAAAGTATTATTAATCATAAAAACCAAAACATTAATCAACTCTTATTCCAGCATTTGGCTGATATTAGAAGTACTAGTTATGAGGAAGATTGTTTGATTTTAGGTCAAGGTGACGAACAAAGACAAGCAGACTGCACAGTTGAATTATTAAATCTTCCTCAGGAGCCGATTAAAACATTCTGGGAAAAATTTACAAAGGAAAATAAATCCTACCATTTGATAAAAAGAAACTGCTCATCAGTCGTTGCCGAAGCTATAAATGAAGGGTGGAAAGCTTATACTGGTACGGGGAAAAACACAGAGAATATAAGCTTAACAGATTTTGAGAATCAAGTTGAATACAAAATTCAGGATTTTGAAGCTTTAAGCTTTACCACAGCTGCCTTAAATTTCGGTAGATTGCTTTTTTGGTCTCCAAAACAAGTCTTGCTTTATGCACAAATGGTCAAAAGATTAACAGATTGAAGAAAAGTGTTCTAGGATTTGCAATTATCGTGTTTTCAGCTACAGTTCTATTAGAGATAAATCAGTAAAAATGAGAAGAAATCTATAAGAATGCAGCTTTATCCTGTAAGTCATGCTGCCTTTACATGAAACCTCGAATCATTGTTTGTGGCTTAAGTCGCACCGGATATAAAATCTTTCGTTTGCTGCGACAACAGGGGGCGTTAGTCGTTGGCGTTCATCATCAACCTATTGCAGGCGAATCATCAGGAGATCTGATTGTCGGCGACTTGCAAGCAGCTAGTACCCTTACAGCAGCAGGAATTCAGCAGGCACACACTTTGGTAATTGCTGGACCGGATGATGAAGTGAATCTGTCAGTTATGATGCAAGCGCGGATGTTGAATCCGCAAATTCGGATTATCAACCGGTTTTTTAATACCAATTTGGGCGATCGCCTGGATAAAGCTGTCCCTAACCACTTAAGTCTGAGTGTTGCAGGTTTGGCAGCACCCGTCTTCACCTTTGCGGCTTTAGGAAACCAAGTAATTGGGCAAATCAAACTTTTCAAACAAACTTGGCCTATTTACGAAGAATATATAGATAAAAATCATCCGTGGGTTGGTCGCAAGCTGAGTGATTTGTGGAATGATCGCTCGCGGATAATGATTTACTATATGCCATTCAAGGGTGAGATGGATTTAGTTAGTGCAGTGTTGTCTGGACAAGAGTTAAAGGTGGGCGATCGCCTGATCCTTGGTACTCAACCGTGTATCCGTTCCACCCACAAATCACGGTTTACAAAACTTCTAAAAGTCCTGACCAGTTTACGGCAGTTTAAGAAACACGCGCAATCAGTGGTCGTGATGACTATTGTCTTGCTGATCATTATTGTAATTGCCACCCTCACCTACACTTCTACCAATACGAATATTTCTATTATTGATGCCCTCTATTTTGCAGTAGGCATGATTACGGGAGCAGGTGGTAATGACAAAGTCGTAGAAAATGCTCCTGACAGCATTAAACTATTTACCGTTCTTATGATGCTGATTGGGGCTGCTGTCATCGGTCTATTATACGCACTGCTCAATGATTTTGTTTTGGGTAGTCGCTTTAAACAATTTTGGGATGCAGCACGAGTTCCTCGCCGTAATCACTACATTGTCTGTGGCCTGAGTGGAATCGGTATAAAAGTTGTTGAGCAACTCTCAAAAAGCGGACATGAGGTCGTCGTCATTGAACGCGACTCAAACAACAAATATGTCAACACTGCCCGTGGAGCAGGTATTCCCGTCATTTATGCTGATGCTAGCTTTTCAGCCACACTCAAAGTCGCTAATTTAGATTCTGCCGCTGCAGTCCTTGCTGTCACAGGTAACGATGCGACGAACCTAGAAGTTGCCCTTAAGGCAAAAGGTATGACACCCCAAGTGCCAGTGATAGTCCATTACGCAGAACCCGATTTTGCCCATATGGCACAAGAGGTGTTTGACTTCGAGGCAGTCTTGAGTCCTGCTGAACTTGCAGCCCCAGCATTTGCAGCTGCTGCATTGGGTGGAAAAATACTCGGCAATGGCATTACAGCAGATAGTCTTTGGGTTGCTTTTGCAACTTTGATTACACCCGTACACCCTTTTTGTGGTCAGCAGGTGAAAGATGTAGCCATGTCTGCTGAGTTTGTTCCTTTATACTTAGAGACTAATTCTCAAACTCTTCACGGCTGGGATTTACTGGAAACAAACCTGAGTGGTGGAGATATTTTATATATAACAACACACGGCACACGATTGTATCAGTTGTGGCGTAGTGCACCGCCGCAAGTGATCGCGAGTTAGCTGTAGCCAAGTGGAAATATAAACGCCTGAAATTGCAAACGAAGTAGTTTAAGAAGGACCCGGGCGCAAGAGTGCAAGCGCCATTGTTTGTGACAGTTGCCTAAGTCCTGAATACTATATAATTTGCAGTATGCTTATATCCTACCTCAGGAGAGAGTTGGATGATTACCCTGCCTGGAGTTGCCATTCAATGCAAAATCTATGAGAGTTCAGTCTCTTTAGTGTATCGAGGCATCCGAGTGCAAGATGGTCAGGCGATCATCATCAAACTGCTCAAGCAAGATTATCCCTCTCCTCAAGAAATAACTCGCTACAAACAGGAATATCAAATTACATGCTCCCTGAATCTGGAAGGAGTGATTAAAACTTACAGCCAACAGGAATATCAACGCACACTCGTTATTCTCTTGGAGGACTTTGGCGGGGAGTCCTTGGAGTACTGGATGCGGCTGCGCCCAGAGACCTTCTGCCCCATGCCCATATCCACTTTTCTCCCGCTTGCGATCCACGTTACCAGAATTTTAGGCAGAATCCATACGGCTAATGTGATTCACAAGGATATCAACTCTGGCAACATCGTTCTCAATCCAAATACTGGTGTTGTCAAAATCATTGACTTTGGGATTGCGACTCAATTCAACCGCACCAATCCCACGTTCAAAAGCCCGCACGTCTTAGAAGGAACCCTCCCGTATCTTTCTCCAGAGCAAACTGGGCGGATGAACCGTTCAATCGATTACCGCAGCGATTTTTACTCGCTCGGTGTGACGTTTTACGAACTGCTCACCGGACAGTTGCCGTTTCCCACAACAGACACCCTTGAACTCGTCCATTGTCATCTTGCCAAATCCCCTACACCGCCATATAAGTTAAACGTTAAGATTCCCAAGCCTGTTTCAGATATTATTTTGAAACTGATGGCGAAGAATGCAGAAGACCGCTATCAAAGTGCTTGGGGCATCAAAGCGGATTTAGAAAACTGTGCTCGTCAGTTAGAAACAAAGGGTCAAATTAATTTCATTCAATTGGGTCTGCAAGACGTTTGGGATCAATTTCAGATTCCACAAAAACTATACGGGCGGGAGGAGGAGATCACAGCATTATTGGCAGCGTTCGAGAGGGTAGCAGGGGTAAGTGACGCAAACAGGGGGAATATCGCCGCGTCCTCTGAGATGCTGCTCGTCTCTGGCTATTCTGGCATTGGCAAATCAGCGTTAGTACAGGAACTCTACAAACCAATTACAGCAAAGCGCGGTTACTTTGTCTCTGGTAAGTTTGACCAATTTCAGCGCAATATTCCCTACAGCGCAATTGTAGATGCTCTACGAAAACTGGTTCAACAATTGTTAAGTGAACCTGAGGAGCAACTGCAAAAAAGGCGATCGCAACTTCTAAACGCCTTAGGAAGCAACGGGCAACTGATCATTGATGTAATTCCGGAAGTTGAATTGATAGTCGGCAAGCAACCACCCGTGCCAGAAGTTGGATCGACTGAGGCACAAAATCGGTTTAACCTTGTCTTTCAAAAGTTCATTCGAGCTTGTTGTTCCTATGAGCATCCCTTGGTCATTTTTCTAGATGATTTGCAATGGGTAGACTTCGCCACGCTTAGGCTGATTGAGTTAATTCTAAGCGATCAGAAGATGCAATTTTTGCTGTTCATTGGAGCTTATCGGGATAACGAAGTAACCCAGATACATCCGCTCTCAGTAATGATAGAAAAACTCAAGCAGGAAAACGTCGCGATTAATCAGATTACATTAGCTCCGTTAGAACAGGGAGCAGTAGCTCAATTGATTGCTGAAACCTTGCACACGCCTACTGAATCGATCGCACCTTTAGCAGAATCAATATGGCGTAAAACGAACGGCAACCCCTATTTTACGAATGAGTTTCTCAAAACGTTGTACACCGAAGATCTGCTCGTTTTCAATATTAATCAACAACACTGGGAATGGGATATTGCTCAGATCAAAGCCAAAAATATTACTGATAATGTAGTGGAGTTAATTATTGGAAAGTTGAAGCAACTTCCAAAGGAAACTCAACAAATCTTACGTCTAGCGGCTTGTGTCGGTGCTGAGTTCGATTTAGCGACACTCTCAGTTATCTGCAAACGACCGGCAGTTGAAATTTTTGCAGAACTGACCACAGTGATTCAGTTGGAGTTGATTCTAGCTACTTCAGAGTTGGATGAAAATCTGTTAATTCAGAATTACAAGTTTTCACATGATCGCGTCCAGCAAGCTGCCTATGCTTTGATTGATGAAGCACAACTACAAACTGTTCACTTGCAGATTGGTTACTGTTTACTGAAAAGTAATGAGTCTGAAACTAAATCAGCCAATTTATTTGAGATAGTTGATCACCTTAATCTCGGTCGTGATTTAGTCACGAATCAACAGGAGTGCGACAAAATAGCTAGTTTGAATTTAATTGCAGGTCAGAAAGCCAAAAAATCATTAGCTCATAGTGCAGCACTACACTATTTAACGACAGGAATAGAATTGCTAGCCACCGATAGCTGGCAGTTTCAATACGCTCTGACATTGGCATTGCACGAAGAAGCAACAGAAACAGCATACCTATGTAGCGACTTTCAACAAATGGAGCGATCGGGGATCGTGGTTCTAGAGTATGCAAATAGTGTTCTAGATAAAATAAAAGTCTATGAAACTAAAATTCAAAATTGCATGGTGCAAAGTAGGCAAAGTGAGGCAATTAAGATTGGTTTAGAGGTTTTAGAGCGACTGGGTATCGCTCTACCAGAAATACCAGTAGAAGCTGATGTTCAAAGGCAGTTAAAAGAGACGGAAGATTACTTTAATGCCATAGAGATAAGAAATTTGCTGGAGCTACCATTAATGAAAGAGCCAGAGAAACTGGCTGCGATGCAAATCTTGTCTAGCCTTGTTGGAGCTGCCTTTCAAGCTGCTCCTCTATTATTACCACTGATTGTATTAGAAAAAACAAATCTATCTGTTCAATATGGAAATACTTCTTCTTCAACTTTTGCCTATGCTACTTACGGTGGGGTGATTCTCAATGGAATTATGAGGGATTTTGAAGGAGCTTACCAATTCGGTGAATTGGCACTCAGCTTGACTGAGCGATTAGATAGTAAAAAACTTAAACCTAGGGTTACAGAGATGGTTGCAGCGCATCTTATGCACTGTATAGCCCATGTTAGACAGACTTTACCCTTACTTCAGGAGACATATGAGACTGGGCTGGAAATTGGAGATTTAGAATTTAGTATGTATGCTGCTGGCTTTTACTGTTTGTACGCATATTTTGCTGGTTTAGAATTAACAAAGATTACATCAGCGATCGGGATTTACAGTAATGTTTTAGCTCAGTTCAAACAGGAAAACATATTAATTTACTTTCGCAGATTGCAGCAAGTTATCTTTAACTTACTAGAACAAGTTGAAAATTCAGGTCGATTACTTGGTGCTCACTATAATGAAGATCAGTTTTTGCCAATTCACCTTGAAGCAAACGATAGAACTCACCTTTACTATCTGTATCTAGACAAGCTTATTCTAAATTATTTATTTGAAGATTTTCCCCAAGCAGTGGAGTGTGCTTCTCAAGCTGGACTTTATCTAGACGGAGTAGCAGGAACTTTTTCAGTATCTGTATTCTATTTCTATGACTCTCTAGCGCAGATACAATTATACCAATCTGTTCCTTCCTCAGAACAAGAGCATCTGCTGCTCAAAATAAATAACAATCAGGAGAAAATGCAGAAATGGGCACATTCTGCTCCAGTAAATTTTCAACATAAATACGAATTAATTGAAGCAGAAAAAGCACGGATATTAGGTCAACTTTTTGAGGCAGAAGAATTGTATGAGCAAGCGATTCAAGGTGCTAGAGACAACGAGTATCTGCAAGAAGAAGCTTTAGCCTATGAGTTAGCTGCCAAACATTATCTAGCGCGAGGTAGGGCGAAAATTGCCCAAACCTATATGAAGGAAGCTCACTACTGTTATGGACGGTGGGGAGCAAGGGCAAAAGTCAAAGATTTAGAAACTCGTTATCCACAGTTTTTTCCTCAATCGTCGGGTGTCGCTGATACGTCAATTCGCACCACTGCTGGAACCACCTCAAATACCTCACATACTGCTCTCGATTTAGCGACAGTGATGAAAGCAGCTCAAGCAATTTCGAGTGAAATTGAACTGGAGCGGTTGCTCAGTTCTCTCATGCAGATCTTAATCGAGAATGCTGGAGCACAAACTGGATACCTGCTTTTGGAAAACTCAGGAGAATGGACGATCAAAGCGGCTTGTGAACTCAAGGAGGGTGAACAGATCTGTGCAACGAAAATACTGCAATCGGTTCCAATGGCAACTTGCGTACCCGAATCCATTATCCAGTATGTGATCCGGACTCATGAATCTCTAATTCTGAATGATGCAACTCGTGAGGGGAATTTCATCAATGATCCTTACATTCAACATAACCAAACTCAATCACTGCTTTGTTTACCGCTGCTGAATCAAAATAAGCTGGTTGGCGTGTTGTACTTGGAGAATCGATTAGCGGCTGGAGCTTTTACACCGGAGCGATTCTCCGAAGGAGACGCTACGCGAACGCAAGTGTTGCATCTATTATCAACCCAGGCAGCAATTGCGATCGAAAATGCCAAACTCTACTCAAAGCTCCGGGCTAGCGAAAGTCATCTGACTCAATTTCTAGAAGCGATTCCAGTAGGAATTGGTATTATTGATGCGACGGGTCGCCCTTACTATGTCAATCAGCGAGGAATTGAGTTGATGGGTAAAGGCGTTGATCCTGCCGCGACACCGGAGCAAATTCCAGAGATTTATCAATGTTATGTGACGGGAACGGATCAAATCTATCCGACAGAGAAGTTGCCCATCATCCGAGCATTGAGTGGCGAACGCACTACGGTTGACGATATAGATATTCACCAAAACAACGCAACTATTTCAACCGAGGTCTGGGGCACTCCCGTCTTCGACGAACAGGGCAATGTAGTTTATGCGATCGCAGCCTTTCAAGACATCACTGAACGTAAACAAGCAGAGAAACTGCTAGCCGATTATAACCGAACGTTAGAGCAACAAGTCATTGAACGGACGCTGCTGCTCTGTGAGGAGATTCAAGAGCGACAACGAGTTGAAAACGCTCTGCGACAGAGTGAAGAGCAACGCAGACTGGCTATGAACGTTAGTTATATTGGCGCTTGGGACTGGAACATGGTAGAGAATACAATAGATTGGGACGATAACCATATCCGACTGCTGGGGTTAGTCCCAGGTGAAGTTGAGAGCAGCTATCAAGCATGGCGTGATCGCGTTCATCCAGAAGAAATTGATCGGATTGAGCAAGCTATTACAGCATCTCTAGAAACTCATACTGATTTTGAAGCTGAATATCGAGTCATTCATCCAGATGGCAGTATTCATTGGTTGGTAGGTCGAGGTCGAGGCATTTATAACGAAGCTGGGCAACCTGTACGAATGTTGGGTGTGCTTATCGATATCAGTGAACAGCGAAACGCTGCACTGCGTGAACGCAAACGCGCTGAGCAAGCCTCCATTTTGGAAGAACGCAACCGGATGGCGCGAGAAATTCATGATACACTCGCTCAATCTTTCACAGGTATTCTGCTTCAGGTTCAAGCAGCAACACAAGTGCTGGCGGATGACCCGGAAGCAACCCAGGCACATTTGGAAATGATTGACGAACTAGCACGAACAGGGCTGGCAGAGGCACGGCGATCCGTAGCAGCACTCCGTCCGCAGCTATTAGAAGAGGGCAATTTAGAGAACGCCCTGCATCGCCTCGTGACTCAAATGAGATCTACAATCGATACTGTTGTGATTTACGAGACTCAGGGTACAGCCTATGCCTTACCAGCCGATGTGGAGAACAACTTACTCCGAATTGGGCAGGAAGCATTAACTAATGCGATCAAATACGCCTGTGCTGGCGAAATTCGGGTTGAGTTATTATACAACGATACACACTGCATCTTACGAGTTAAAGATGATGGGCGGGGCTTTGGAGTAGGTAGCGCTCTATGGAGCAGTGGTTTTGGCTTATTAGGAATGAGCGAACGGGCAGAGCGCATTGGCGCACAACTAACGATTCAAAGCCAACCAGGTCAAGGAACAGAAATTATTGTCACTATCAATTATACTAAAGTTGAAATTTGAATTCCAACTTTAGTTGGATGCAATCTTCCATTTTTATATGGACTGATTTATCAATCACTTTATTGGCTAAAAGTTTCAACTCTGAGTGGACTACAAACTAGAGTCAATTGCATATATTTAGATTCATACAAACACCAACAGTAACTCATTCGTATGAACTAAGTTTGTTTCACATACATCCCATAAAGAGTTCATAAAATGATTTTAATAACAAAGCACTATTGGGAGGTAATAGTGGTATTAGAGGCTAAAGATCTGTAAGAATTGCATCTGACAGCAATGTTTACCTTACTTAGGTAATAGTGTGATCGCCGCTTTTGTAGGTGGGTTACATTTCGTTAACGCACCATCTAATTTTCTTCTAAATAGACCTCTCCAGATATTAAACATTAACCCAGACAGCACAAGGGTTTGAAATTAGTTTTCGGAGATGTCTAATGACTTAGACCTTTTCATAAATTATATTTTAGCTCAGGTAGTACAAGGATTTCAGAAGAGATCGCTGGCGATGAGCATTTTCATCCTTCGGAGGCATGAGTGAGTTTTGACCGTGACCGCAGTCTGTTATTCCTCCCACCGTCAACACAAGATCACATAAAGGGTGTTCTGAATGCGATTGTAGTGTTGGTGATGTATGGCGACTATCAATGTCAAAAGAGTGCGGACGTTTACAAGCTGATTAAAGTTATTGTGCAACAGCTTAATGTTTCTTTCGGGGAAAATGATTTGTGCTTCATTTTCCGTCATTTTCCTGAGGTACAGATTCATCCACATGCTCAACGGGCAGCGGAAGCTGCGGAAGCTGCAGCGGCTCAAAGACAGTTTTGGCAAATGCATGAGATGCTGTTTATCCATCAACAGGAGTTGGGAAATGGCTATTTAGTGGAGTATGCCAATCGTTTAGGACTTGATATTTGTCAATTTTTGCAGGATTTATCCAAGGGAGCGTATGTCGATCGTATCAATGCGGACATTGAAGGTGGACAGATAAGTGGAGTAGAGGCTGCACCGGCTTTGTTTATTAATGGAATTCGCTATCTTGATCGCTGGACTGTTGAGCAGATAGTGGCAGCTATTGTTGCTGCAAATGATTGAGGTTTTTGGTGCTTATCCGAACTTCTATTCCTGGGCGCAGGTTCGGCGGCGATTTGCTCATTCGCCATTAGATGATTATCTACGGAGAAGCAAATGGTAGATCAAAAGGTTCGCAGCAGGAGAGAATTTCTTATATCAGTCAGTCGGCTTACCGCTATGGGTTTCGTCACGGCGACAACCGCGACAGCCGCTGCTGCCGTCGGCATGTCTGTTCGCCAATTGGAACCCTCGGAAGGGCAGACTGAGGCTACCGCAGAAGAAGTTGCGGATGCGCTTGAGGATGCCTATGGCTTACACCGTGGTCAGCGACGAAATCACACGAAAGGTCTGGGTGCTCTGGGTACGTTCATCGGTAATCCAGAAGTCAAAGAAATCTCGCGTTCTGCGCTGTTCTCTGGAGAAAAGCTCAACATCGTCGCACGGTTCTCCATTGCTGGTGGTGATCCAATGGCATCTGACGCTGAGAAAAGCCCGCGCGGTATGGCGCTGGAATTCCGGCTACCCGATGGCAGCCTGCATCACATGACGATGCTCAGTACACCGATGTTCTTTGCTGCCGTACCGCAAACGTTTCTGGACAAGTTCATCGCACTGGCGATCAATCCTACTACCGGAAAACCAGATCCAGCAAAGTTCAAGCAGTTCGAGTCTTCGCACCCGGACAACATGTTGCAAACAAAATTTTTGCAGGAGAACAACCCACCTCCGAGCTACGCCAATTGTGCATTTTACAGCATCCACGCCTTCAAGTTTATCAATGCTGCAGGCAAGACGACCATCGCCAAATTCCGTTTTGTTCCTCAAGACGGCGAGAAGCAGCTCTCAAATGCACAGTTGAAATCGATGCCGCGCAACTTTCTGGAGCAGGCACTTATGGGGCGCATGCGTACGAGGGCAGTGAACTGGGACATGATCGTGACGATAGGCGAACCCGGTGATCCTGAAACTAATCCGACGCTGCTCTGGCCCAAGAACCGTCGAGAGCTGAAGGCTGGCACCCTCACCCTGACATCGGCAACGCCGTCCAACCTGGCTGGTAGCTATCAGATCAACTACGATCCGCTGATCATGGCAGACGGGATCGCACCAACTGATGATCCTGTTCTTCTGTTCCGGTCTCCTTCCTACGCCGTATCCCACACAAGGCGGATACGTGATCTGTGACGGATTCTGTGCAAGCCCAGCTATCCCTCTTCTGTCACTTTCCAGTTTTTTCTATTATTAATACTTTCTGAACACAAGGTATACCAGGCAATACAGCATTTACTCATCTAATTTTGGCAAGTTCCATGCTTTCAAATATTTCTATTCCGAAAAAAATCTGCTATCGCCTACTGTATAAGAACTCTAGAATTCAGAAATGATAAAACTTTTCGGAGAGTGACACAAGAGGGTTAAACTGAAACGCTATTAGCGGCGTCACGTTCGAGCAGTTTATCGCCTGCCTTGACAGGCAACAAATTGATTCAACCGATTCTGCACCGTTGGATCAGGGGTGTCGGCAACCAGGAAGATTTCTCCAGCAGGAGTGATTCGCCATCCGGTGGCTTCGATGATCGGGGTGTCAGGAAGTTTTGAATTTTGAGTTTTGAATTTTGAGTTGAAGGATTCTTCGTGTCTGCGTGTCTGTGTGTTTCTTTCGGTTGAGCGCTCACGCCGAAGCCCGTGTCCTCCTCTGCTGTCTACCTGCTGACCCACAACCAGCCTGCGCCGATCGCTCCACTCCGCATCATCATCTAATTGCTGTTCCGGTGTGGGCGGCAAGCCACCGCGACCTGTGATGACGAAGGAGTTACCCCGGTCAGCAGGACACCCTTGAGCAATCAACCCTGACTGATCTGCAAGGTCAGTGGGCAACGCGACTAACCCAGAGGTCGGATCAATGCCTGCGGTAATCACATCAATCGTGCCACTCAATGCAGAAGTTGCACCTGTGGCAGTAATTTCACTCAACGGGGTGGAAACCAGGCTGGGCTGAATGCCAAAGATGGAAAAGGCATTGATGCGGACATTACCACCGCGAAAGTCTTCAGAATTGGCGCTGATGTTGCTATCTTCCTTCGGCACTGCAATCAGGAAGCGGGTATCAGTGGTGATGTTGCCGCCCGGAATATTCGCTCCAGTGGCATTGGTGGTGATGTTACTGCCATTGCGGAGGAGGATGAAGGGCGATCGCACGTTGATATCGCCCCCACCCCCGTTGGTGTCTGCCCGGATGCTGCCTTGATTATTGAGGAAGATGCGATCGGCGTCCACCAACAGATTGCCTGCACTGCCAGTACCCAAACTGCTGACGGTGACTTTTCCCTGATTTTGAATGTTGAGGGTTTCGGTACTGAGATGGATATCACCGCTGCGTCCTGTGGAGTTGGGTTCTGTGTTGGCAAACAGCCCACTGCTGGCACTAATCGTGTTAGTCAGTTCACCAAATCGAGCGACTCGATCAGCGAAGGTGGGGTCAAAGCCAGAAATATTGATTTTGTCGGTGGCATTGATGATGGTGTTGCCTGCTCGTCCACTGCTATGGGTAGTGGTAAGGAGTTTTCCACCACCGGTCAGGTTAAGGGTATTGACGTTAAGAGTAATATTACCACTATCGAACCGGTTATACGTTCGCGCAGTCAAAACTGCCCCATCTTGAATGCTCAAGGTTCCAGCGGTGATTTTAATGTTTCCTCCCTGACCATTTGCTGTAGCCGAACTGCTTGTCAACATCCCACTCGCCAATCCAGAGTTGCTAACTCCAGAAAAGTTAGCAGCATCTGCAATGACTATGATATCGCCCGCATTTCCGTTGCCCTCAGTCAGCGCCAACAGTCCAGCACCCCCTGTCATCGAAAGCGATCTAGTCCTGATGTTGATGTTGCCCGCGTTGCCGATCCCCGATTGCTCTATTGAACTGAATGCTCCAGTGGGAGACCCCGAACGAGCTATTCCATCAAAAGAGACTCGTTCACGGGCAACTATATTGATATTACCCGCATTCCCTTTTCCAAAGGTGATAGCATACAGTCCAGCGCCCCCCGTCATCGAAAGCGACCCGGTCTCAATGTTGATGTCACTCCCATTGCCTACTGCTCCCTGTGCTACTGAACTAAATGCTCCACTGGAGACGAGACTGAATCCAGTGTCACCCTCCCCGGCAAAGGAAACTCGCTCACGAGCATTGACATTCACCTGGCCGGCATTCCCATTGCCATAGGTATTCGCAAACAGTTGAGAACCATTGATTAAGTCGAGTGAACCAGTCAGAATATTGATGTTGCCTGCATTGCCAGTTGCTCCGGGCTCTACGTAATTTACAAGCAGGCTGACATCTTTGAGCGTAACTGTCTGTGTCGCATCGACAGTCAAATTGCCAGCAGAAGCACCAACAAAGCCCAAGCCTGAGTTGATTCCCACCTGAAGAAAACTTGTCTGGTTCATCGTCAAGTTCCGAGCCGTGACGGCAATACTCCCGCCACCTCCAGCACGAACGTCTATCCGAGATCTGTTGTTGAGAGACACATCTGCCCGCACCAGATCATTGGGAAAACTCAACCGCCACTCGCCCGCCGTTTGGCTTAGCCCGACGCTTCCCAGGCCAGCAACAGCACCCAACTCGACTCGACTAGCCGGACTCACGATTCGCCCACCTTCTAACCGGATATCACCCCCGACCAGCAACAGACTTTGTGCTGCTGGTACCCGAAGCCCTGTTTCTTTATTTGCGGTTGACTGATTAATAATGGCTTGTGCTGCCAGTTGATTAAAGAAAAAAGCATTAGGATTAATAGTGAGCAATTGACTGGGTAGCGGTTTCGTCGCGTCGCTGCTGAACACTTCACCATTGGGAAAGCCGATCGCGTTCGCAGTCGTCCCCACAAACGAACCGCCAAGATTAAGTGATGCATTCGGACCAAATAAAATCCCATTAGGATTGAGCAAGAACAGATTTGCCGTCCCATTCGCTCGGATTAACCCATCAATATTGGAGACTGACCCACCTGTGACGCGGCTGAAAATGTTCTGCACGTCAGCGGTATTGTTAAAATAGGCAGACCCACCTGTAGGAATCGAAAATTGACTGAAGCTGTGGAACAGGTTGCCGCCTCGTCTGGCTCCGCCATCAATTTGCACGTTGGGATTACCTGTGACTTGCGATCGCTCTGCTGCTGGCAGTGTGTTATCGGGAATCACCTGAGCCGCGATCGACTGAACGTAGAGCAATCCACTCACAATACTGCCTGTCAAAATCCATGCTTTCAAGTGCGATCGGTTCATTTTGCTACCCTCATGCCATTGTTGCGATCAGCAGGAGAGGACAGATCTTAGTGCGATCGCTTACAGCCATTTTCATTTGCATTAACTACCCCCCACCCCCCAATCCACAAAACTGTGACTGATTCATTTGAAAAGCGCTTAAGCCAGAATACAAGAATCGACTGCATTAGACCACACAATATAACTAAGTTAGCATGATTGCGTCAATTTGTAAGCTGTACTTTGGTTTGAAGTTGGATACCAACTTTAGTTGGAGCCAGGTCGCCATTTTGAGATGGATTGCTTCATCAATCGCTTGTTGGAAAGAAATGTGAACTCCGGGTGGACGACAAGTGAGCATGAATTGCCTATATTCAACTCATGTAAACGCAGCAATACTCTCAATGAAATTCACAGCCATTTTCATTTGCATTAACCACACCCCATTAAAGCCAATCAAAAAATTGAGGTAAAACCAATATCTCAAACTCTACGCACTCAATTTAATTCTATTGTTTCAATGGATGAATATCGCCGACAGAATAGTTTTGATCTGCCTCAATCTCAATTGAAGCAGCAAGCACTGCTGTGAAGTAATTCGACAAATATTGAATACACAATCAAGGAAATCTAAATTATGCCCACTCAAAATACAGGCAAAATCACTCAAGTCGATGCTAGTCAACCCTTGCTGCATCAGCATGGATATGAAATTCAGCAGTACGGTACTCTGCGCGATCTGCCAATTGTTATCGACCCCAGCGCCCGTAGCGAAAGCTGTACTTTGGTCAATCAAATTCTGGCAGATACAATCATTCTCTACCATCTCTATAAGAAACATCACTGGTTGATGCGTGGACACACGTTTTACCAACTGCATTTGTTGCTCGATAAACATGCCAGTGAGCAAATTGAGTTAATTGATGCCCTGGGTGAACGGGTACAAACACTGGGAGGTGTGGCGATCGCTGACCCGCGTCATGTGGCAGAAGTCACTAAGATTAAGCGTCCTCCCAACGGCGTTGAAGAAGTGCCGGTGATGTTGTCGCGATTGCTAGAAGCCCATGAATTGATCGTTGGGGAATTGAGAGTGGCGATC
>NZ_CAWPKW010000393.1:0-22734 GCF_963888615.1 Brasilonema octagenarum UFV-OR1
CGCAGCCGAAGCCGGTGGAGTCAATTCCATTATCCAAAATCCAAAATCCAAAATTGGCTGACTTACTCAGCTAATTCTAATTTTTAGGTTATGCATGTATAACATTTTATGTTTTCATGTAAAATCTGTAATGATTTCTGTAAATAAACAGAAGACATAATTAGTAAAATCTTCGTACCAAAGCATCCCAAACCAAAACTCTGAAAACTTCACATCTTACCAGTTTCTCTCTAAGCTTATTTTGCGCTTATCAATAAACAATGAGTAAAGCCAATGAAGATGAAATCTTGTTGCATAACCAGCCGTGGCAACGGGAGTTACGGGCGATGACGCTTTTGTCCTCATTGAACTATCGAACTGGAGAATTGTGTAGTTATTTACATAACATTGCCTGTGGTGTCAGCGAGCTGATTGAGGTAGATTGGTCAGTAGTAACGCTATGTCAGGAAGGGTTTGAAACAGTGCTGGCAAGTAGTATTGACATGGGCGAGGGCGAACACATTTATTCACTACATGGTTCACTCACTGGCACTGTTATAGAAATCGGTCACTCGTTAGCAGTGGAAAATGCTGAAAAACATCCTGAGTATGGAGAGGCTCCAGAAGGTTATTGCTCATATTTAGGAATACCATTACGGACTGCCCAAGGTGAAGTGATTGGTACTGTGTGTTCTTTTCATCAGCAGCCAAGGGAGTTTACAAAAGAAGAAATCCAAATAGTGGAACTGTTTGCAGAACGTGCGGCTACAGCAATCGACCATTACCATCTCTACCAGCAACAGTGCCAATTTAATCAAGTTCTGGAAGCTGAGGTAGAAAAACGCACTCAAGAACTGCGGGCGGCGCAAACCAAGCTTGTAGAACAGAAACGGTTGGCAGGCATTGGTGAATTTGCTGCTATGATTGTGCATGAAATTCGCAATCCCCTGACCACAATGATCATGGGTTTAAAGTTTTTTAAGAAAACTACTCTGGCTGAACCAGCTCAAGAGCGATTATCGTTAGCACTTGACGAGGGTAGTCGTCTGGAACGTCTGCTGAGTGAAATTTTGCTCTACGCCAAACCTCAGGTTTTGCAGTTGTGTGAATTGGATGTGAATCAATTTATTCGTGAGTTGCTAGTGCCAATCTGCGAAATGCCAGAAGCACTCTCACGGCAAATCGAATTTATTCCGGCGTCATCAACAATCAAAATTCTGGGTGACAAGGATAAGTTAAAACAAGTGTTTATTAATATTGTCCGCAATGCCTGCGAAGCAATCTCAGATGGAGATGTCGTCACATGGAAAGTAGACACTTCGTGTGAAGATAAAGTCTGCATCAACGTCTGCAATGGCGGCGAGCCAATTCCTCCAGAAGTCCTCTCAAAGTTAACGCAGCCATTCTTTTCCACAAAACCTGGTGGTACTGGGCTGGGGCTTGCCATTACCAAACGTATTGTTAATGCTCATGGTGGGGAATTATTGATTCAGTCTGATGCAGTGACAGGTACTATAATGAGTGTTCAATTAAGTAAGTGGGTGTGAAAATTTCTAAGTATGTAACTATAGCACTTCTCGTTTGCATGAAGTAGATTTTTCAACCTCACCATGAGGAAGTGCCGAAATAGTTTCCTTACACCCCTAATTGATGAGAGAACAATTGCATAACTTAACTATCTCAACCCTACCAAAAATATAAAGGCACTCTGTTAAATCAACTTTTATCGGTAGTTTGAGTTCTAATACTATGATAACAATAGCTGAAACCAAAAACAGTACGTACTCTGTGAAGTCCACAAAATGGATGCTAACAATCACTCTCATTTTGAGCAGCATCACCTACTATCCAGCAAAGGTAATAGCCCAAACTCAACAACCAGCAACGACTAAGCAGGCTGTACAACTTAACAGAAGTGGGACTTCATCTCAACAACGTACCTCTCGACCTGTTTTTGTTTTGCCAAAAACACCCGCACGGTTAAGTCCTGTCTCTGGGCGTAGAGCAGGAATGGGTAGCCGGGATAATTGTCCTGCGGTTCCAACTGCACTCACTGCTTTAGTACCGTTACAAAGGGAACAAAAGGCTAGCAAACAAACAGACAAATCAATTTTGGGGATTGTCGAGGGAGTAACCACCTCTGAACGACCAACGTTTTGGTTTTACGTTCCTTACACTCAGGATTTAACAGTTGGTGCTGAATTTATCTTACAAGATAATGCGGGAAACGAGATTTATAAAAATGCGATCGCACTCCCTCCAAAGCCCAGTGTCATACCTGTTTCTCTTCCATCCAATGCATCCTTGGAAGTAGGGAAAATATATCGCTGGTATTTAAAAGTCCGTTGCAATCAGCAACAAACAGCGAGCGTTCCTATTTATGTAGAAGGAGACATTCAAAGAGTGAATTTGGATTCTCGTGTTGTCCAGCAGTTGGAAGCAGCCACGGATCCAGGGCAAAAGGCTACAATCTATGCGGCTAATGGTATTTGGTTTGATTCTCTGACAATACTGGCACAAGAACGCCAGAAGAATCCTAATGATGCATCTGTTGCTGAAGATTGGCAAAGTTTATTGCGATCGGTCAATTTGGATAATGTTGCTACGGCTCCTCTGGTTAAATAACAGTTATCAGTTATCAGTTAAAATTTGGTTCAAATGATAACTATTTCTCTACAACCAATTACCAACTAACACATAAGGTGCCCAGTAGAGAGGACGATTGTATTCAGTATTAGACAGCAGCCTTAATTGAGCCTCGCGTAGAGCTTCTGCTGTAGTTTTACCAGTTGTTAACTGACGGTAGAATTCATCAATAAACACAACCGTAGAGTTATCACCAATCTGCCATAAAGACGCTAAAGTACTCCGCGCCCCAGCCCGGATAGCAACTCCTGCTAATCCTAATGCAGCACGGTTATCTCCTGCTGCTGTTTGGCAAGCACTCAGAACAAGTAATTCCACTGGCTCTGTCCGTGTTTGCTCTCTACTTTTGAGCAAGTTATCTAAGTCTCTCACATTAATACGTCCATCGGCTGCTAGGATGAAAGTGTCTTTTGCTCTAGAGCTAAATTGTCCATGAGTTGCCAGGTGAACGACTCTAAAAGGTTGAGCGTTGATGGTTTTTCTTAATGTCGTACTTTTGAAATTTTCATCTAATAATGTCATTGTCGATACGCCCGATTGCTGAATCAATTTTAGTTCAACCTTAACGTTGGGAAGCGGTGCAAACTTTTCATTTTTGGGTGGTTGCGAAAGTCCTCCAGCAAGAGCGTTTAATCTTTCCTGTGCTAGAGGTTTGGGGGTAAACAGTTGCAATCCTGGACTAATGGCGATCGCGTACTTCTGAACTAAATATTCTTTGCCATCATACAATGCAGACACTGGAATATTTCGCAGTGACCCATCTGGGATAAAAACTAAAGTCTTGACTCCACTATTTTTGAGTTCACTTTCAACTGGTTTTATTAACCAATCATAAATTTTTTGGGAAACTTCCTGAAAATTCTTACTAGCATCGGGTTCGACTATCGTCTCTCGCATGTTTGTAATGGCTTTCTCTACCTTTTGTCTGTTCACCACAGAAGTTTTATGTATCAAAGGTTGGTTGGGAAGTTTGAGGATAACTTCTAACCGGTTATCTAGGATAATGGGATAAAAAATGGCAGTATTAAGATTATCACGATCTACCACTTTGTCTAATACCACAAATTGGTTACTCAAGCAAGCTTCTCGGAAAAAATTGTCTAGTTCTGCTAGTTGTAAGGCTTCGATTCGCTTGCGGACTTTATCTAAATCAGGCTTTTCTTGTCCTTTTTGTTGTAAAAGCAGCTCTACTGACTCGCGATAAATAGGTTCTACGCTATCACGAAAATTAAACTGAACCTCTTGGTTTACTGCTACTAAGTCACTGCGGAGAGACTGAAGAGATGCGACTGCGCTATCATAAGCAGCGATCGCTCTCTCAATATTTCCCTGTGCTTTGAGCAAACGTCCTAATTGCCACTCCCAACGATAAGCTATATCTGAAGCCAAGATTTTTTGAGCGATAAACAACGCTTGCTC
This sequence comes from Brasilonema octagenarum UFV-OR1, assembly GCF_963888615.1. Classification (NCBI taxonomy): domain Bacteria; kingdom Bacillati; phylum Cyanobacteriota; class Cyanophyceae; order Nostocales; family Scytonemataceae; genus Brasilonema; species Brasilonema octagenarum. Next base: position 4,045 of record NZ_CAWPKW010000393.1, read on the forward strand.
CGTCAAATTCTGTGCTTCTTGCCATTGATTGTTTTGCTCGTAGACTTCTGCTAAACTGCCAAGTGCATAGGATTGGGCGCGCTCCGAGCCTATCATTTTGGCTTGTTGAACGCTGCTTGCTAAAATTTTGGCGATATCTTTTTTATTACCAATTTTGCTTATGGTGCGAGCAAAGTTGATACGTGTGTAGATACCAGCTTGATTTATAGGCAGAGTTGGGAGTTGAGATTGGATTGTGGAGATTAGTAGAGACGTTGCATCTGATGGTTTTACATCTGCTTTATTCTTATCCTTGACAAGCAAGCTGAGTTGATTGATTTGAGCTTGAACTTTGGTGAGTGGGTTTGGTGCAATTAAAGCTGCATTTTTATAATGAGCGATCGCATTTTCTCTTTGATCTAAAGCTCTAGCAGTATTACCAAGAGAAAGCTGTGTCAGACTCATTTCTTGGGGTAGTTGCAGACGTTGAGCAATTTCTAAGCTTTGTTGTAAGTTTTTCTGAGATTCTTCTAACTTACCTGATTGTTGCTCGACATTACCCAGAGAGCGTAAAGCAGTTACTTTTTCAAGTGAGTCAGGTTGGGTTTGTAATTGTTGGGAAATTTCCTCTAATATGTCTAAGCTACGACGGTAAAAACCAGAAACTCGTAGAGCTTGTGCTTGGTTGATACGGCTGCGCGTCACTCCAGTATTGTATTGTTTACCTAATCGCTTCCAGATTTGCTCTGCTTGCTGTGATGTTTTTAGAGATACATCTGCCTGTCCCTGTGACAGTTGCAGTCCGCCTTGAATCTCTAGAGTTTGTGCTAGAATCTCCAAAAATTCTGACTTTGGACTGTTGACATTTAACTTTTGATTGTCTCCATTCCAGCCTAGTAGATTTAAGCTGGTGTTGATAGCTTTTGACGCTTCTTTCCATGAGCCAAGTTGCTGAAACGTTAAAGAAAGGTTTGTTAGTGCTGCAGCTTGTGCGAGGTTGTCGCCTTCTCGTTGAGAGATGCGGACAGCTTGTTGTAAAACAGTTATAGCTTCAGCAAATCGTCCAGATTGATAAAGTGCTTCTCCTTGTTCAAGAAGTTGCTGTGGTGTCGTGGCTGGGAATTTGGTGGTTTGGGTGTGGAATTTGTCTGATGAATTTGTCTGGGGTTGTTTAGCGAATGTGCTGGGGATAAGAGTTAGGGAAAAAGCAAGGGTAAATAGGACTACATGAGTTAGCGAAAATCTAACGAGTCGTTTCGTCAACTGAAATGGATGCATATTTCACACCTTAGCGAGATGGACAAGAAGCAGGTGTTTGCCAAGGGCTGTGAGGCGTGACTTGGGCAGATTGCGCCACGAGTTCTATATTTCCATTGCGATCAACCACCCAACCAGTAGCTTCCACAATTTGAGTCGTCGCCGCTGCAACTTTAGTACTGTTTGAGACTGCAGTTGGTTGTGGCGAAGGTGTTGTTCTAGCTGAGTTTGCTGGTTTTGGTTTTAATCTCACCCACGCAGACAGAGTACTTGAATCTTGTAATGGTTCAGTCAGACTTATGGGTAACCCGCCGCGCCCTGTTGATACAAAAGAACTTTGGCTTTGCCGACTTCCGGGAGTGCAGGCGGTGGAAATTTGTTGGGAGACATCAACTAGATTACTAGGGAGTTCGATTAAGCCGCTAGTGGGGTCGATATTAGGTCTGTTAATTTGCACATTGCCGCTTAAATCTGGCGTTGCTCCTTTTGCAGTAATATCACTTTGTGGCGAAGGTTCTTTCCTGGACTGAATGCCAAAGATACCAGCAGTATTCTTTATGGTGACATTTCCGCCACGGAAGTTAGCGGAATCTGCTCTGATGTCGCTATTTTCATTGGGAACAGCAACGATAAAGCAATTTTTAGCATCGATAGTTATGTTCCCCCCAGAGATATTGTCTCCACTAGCGTTGGTTGTGATACTGCTACCTCGACGTAATAATAATAAAGGTGAGTTGAGAGAGATATCTCCCCCACCGCCTGTGGTGTTAGCGCTAAAAGTTGCCTTGTTATCTAAAAGGATAGAATTAGATGTAGCTTTTATGGCGCCTGCATTACCTGATCCTTGACTGTTCCCAGTTACTTCAGCATTATCCCGGATAGTCAATGACCCACTAGTGATGTTAATGTCTCCTCCCTTACCTGTGGAGCCTTTGAAGGAGTTAGTAAATAGACCACTGGCAGCTCCTGTTTCTGTAAAATTGTTGGCGATCAATGATAATCGGAAGGAAGCACCCTCTGGATCCGTGCGGATACGTTCTTCATTTGCCTGAACTTGGGCAACGCGAGTGTTGTATTTCTGGTCAATACCAGATATAGTTACCCGGTCTTTTGCACTAATCAAAATATTACCTGCTTGTCCGTTACCAGTTGTTGTAGTAACTAATTGTCCACCGTTCATTGCCTCAAAATATTTGGCATTCACTGTAATATCGCCACCCCGCCCATTCCCACGGGTGCGAGCGCTCAAACCGGCTGAGTCTGCAATTCGGAATGTCTCAGTGTTAATAATGATGTTGCCAGCATTGGAAGAATTATCGGTGTTGGTAAATAATCCGCTAGATAAACCACTAATGGGACTACTGCCTGAAATATCAACAACATTAGTATTGATATTAATATTTCCTGCAGCACCTTCTCCTTGAGTACTGGCTTTAATTAAGGCACCGTCTTTTAGCACTAGAGAATTAGCTTTAATTGCAAGGTTTCCACCAGGACCTTTCCCCCCTGGCAACACTCCTAATGTAATTCTGGTCGATTCTCCAGTCGGAGCAATCTCAGTTTTGCCTCCAATCAGTAAGATAGTACCATCGACTATTAAATCAATGTTTCCTCCCTCTCGTGATACTCCGCCTATGTCTAAATCCGCTCTCAAAGCAGCATTACTCGTCATCGAGAACTCTCCTGCTTGAATTTTGATGTTGCCCGAATTACCCGTAGCTCTACTGTTTACTGCTATTTGACTAGTTGTTGCCGCAGAAAACGACCCAGTTTTAATTGTGATGTTGCCTGCGTTGCCTACCGCATTAAATTCAGCTTGGGCATATATGGCGCCCTGATTATCAAGAGAGACTGAGTTGGTTGTGATATTAATATTACCCCCAACCCCTTTGTCCGTTGCTAGTGGTTGCAAGCTGGCAGACAGTTCAGCGTTATCAGTTAAAGACAACGAGCCTGCGGAGATATTAATGTTTCCCCTATTACCAGTCGCCCCCGCACCCACACTGCTGGAAATTGCACTGGGATATTTTCCATCCCTAATACCTTCAATCTTCACCGCGCCTGTGACATCAACGTTGACATTTCCTGCATTTCCTTTTCCTGCTGGTTTATCATTAAATGCTTCACGCACTAAGGTTAAGATTTGGGCGCCATCTTTTAGGGATAATGAAGCTGCGTTGATTTCGACTTTGCCTCCATTACCAACTGCTCCTGATTCCACGGTGCTTAAGATCAATGCGTTGACAAGAGACACAGAGTCGGTTGCTTTTACAAACACACTGCCTGCATTTCCTTGTCCGAATGTTCTAGCACTTAGTATGGCGCGATCAGTTAAGGAGAGTGAGCCAGTGGTGATATTAATGTCCCCTCCTTTACTTGAACCATAAGTATTGGTACTAATTTCGCCGTCAACTCGGACTTCTCCATTTTTACTAATCAGGGTAATATCTCCACCACGAGCTAGTTTGTCAGAGGATCTAATAGTTGAGATAATATTACCTGTCCTAATGTTGTTCGAGGCTTGAAGCTGAATATTAGCCGTATTCCCACTTCGAGAATCAGTGTATAAAGTTCCTTTTGTTGTATCAATTTCTCCATTAGTGCTGGTGAGTTGAATCCTGCTACTATCTCCTTTTTCGGCACTAGTATCTAATTCAGCGGTTCTAATATCACCTTTGGCTGTGAAAACAATCGCTCCTCCATTGCCAGTTCCACCTGAGTTATTACGAATTTGGGATGTGATAGTTCCTTTGGTTGTATCAATAGCTCCGGCGTTACTGGTGAGGGTGATGTTCCCACCGTTGCCAGTATCTTCTGTTTCTGAGATGATCCAACCCGTTGTAATATTGTTAAAGGCAGAGAGGAAAATCGCGCCAGCATCCCCACTTCGAGAATCAGTAGCTAAATCTCCTGCGGTAGTATTAATTGTCCCATTGTTACTAATGAGTTGGATACTTCCACCATTTCCTTTTTCGGCACTAGCATTAACTGTAGCGGTTTGAATATCTCCAGTGGCTCTGAATGCGATCGCACCTCCACGCCCTGTTCCATTTGAATAATCGCGAATTTGGGATGTGATACTTCCTTTGGTTGTATCAATAGCTCCGGCGTTACTGGTGAGGGTGATGTTCCCGCCATTGCCAGTACCCCCTGCTTCTGAGATGATGCCACCCGTGGTAATGTTGCCATTGGCAGTTAAGGCGATCGCGCCACCATTTCCCACACTGTCCACAGAAGAGTATGAAGAAGAGTTTAAAATACCTGTGGTAGTAATTGCTCTAGCACTTTTAATATCAATCGCCCCACCATTAGTGATAATCCCTTTAGTACTAACATCTCCAGATGCTGTCGTTAAGCTAACTAACCCCCCAGCCCCATTAGACTGCTGTAAAGAAACATCTCCACCTAAAGTAATACCCTCTGGCAGAGTTCCACTCGAAAACGCAGGTACTGAACCAGAATTGATACCCCCATAAGCTAGAGTATTCTGCCCAGAACGCATAATTAACGCCGTACTGTTGCTTAAAGTTGCAGTATCTTGTCCTGCTGGTAAAACACTAGTATCCGGTCCAGTAATATTTATATCACCTTGAAAGCGAATATTACCCTTGCTTTCGACTAACAACGATGGGCCTGTATAATTAGCGCCAATATCCACATTGCCATTGCTACTGATTATGGGGTCATATTTGCTAACAAAGTTAGCCAGTCCCCCCGATACACTCTTGAGCGAAAAACTCCCACCACTACTAAAATGAGCATCAAGAGAAATAATTCCATCACTGATTAAGCTTAAATTGCCCCCACTCACAAAAGGTGTCTGCGTTGGGTGATTCAGTGCTAAAATATCAATTCCTTGATTTCCCCCAATTGTGAGATTACCAAGAGCAGTAGCTAAAAACGGAGTCGTCACACTGTCCCGTACTTTCACAGTATCCTGTGCTTGTAGTGTTAAATCTCTTCCTGCTTTTAGCTGTCCCTGCAAATCAAGTTTGTCAGCTACTAGTGTCAAGTCTTGCTGGGGTGCTAAATTTCCGGTATTGGTAATAGTCGCCCCTGGCTGACTTGCTCCATACTGCAACCCTGGTGTAATATTTACCGTTAGTAATGGCGGTGCTTGGGGATTAGTGGCACTGAAAGTACTGCCATCAGGAAACTTAAAACTGCTTGCTGTAGTTGCAGAAAACGAGCCACCAATATCTAACCGGGCATTTGGTCCAAAAATAATACCATTGGGATTAAGCAGGAATAAGTTTGCAGTGCCTAAGCTGCGAATTAAGCCATCAATATTAGAAATTGACTTACCTGTTACTCGTGTCAGGATATTCTGAATATTGAGTGCATTATTGAACAAAGCCTCTGAGCCAGTGGGAACAGAAAACTCCCGAAAACTGTGGAACAGATTAGCACCTCTTGCGGTTCCACCTTCAATAATTCTAGTGTTGCCCTCTAATCTCACGTTGGAATTATTTGGCAGAGTTCCATCTGGGGTGATTTGTGCGCGAGCGCTATTTGCATATAAGGCGATTACGCTCCCAATCAAAATTCCTAGACTTTGCCACCAGTACAAACGTATAGATACCACAGACATTGCACTCTCCTATAAAAAGGAAATTTAGCGAGTGAATCCTCAATTAGGTATAGATGTCAGCAAAATCAACTTATGCACAAGCGAGGAAGCAAAGTGGCGTTACTGAATCAAGTGCATAAACCAGGGCAAACGCATCTAAAGTATAAGAATCCTTTAATAGCAAGGGTTTGAACGTTTGATAATTGAGGCGATTTTTTGATCAATATCCTTATGCAGCAAGGGTTTCACAAATTACGTGCGTTTGCCCTGTTGAATAAACGAAACTACTGCTACCAATTAAGAATTAGAAGGAAAAGCTAAAAAACTTCTGATTCCCAGCCGTGAATAAACGAAACTACCAATTAAGAATTAGAAGGCAAGGCTAAAAAACTTCTGATTCTCAGGCGTGAATAAACTTATTTCACTCCTACCAATTCTGAATTAGAGGAGAGGGTACTTGTATTAGGTGGGGACTATACTCTATTTTTTATACCTGGTATGTAAGCCCATATTTTTAGTACGTCTGAACTGTTTAGGTAGTGATACGCTTTGCGTCAAACCTCCGGCTTATCGCGTACAACTGGCACACAAAATGTTTTTTATCTTATTGATTCACTCCAGTAAATTGCAATGCAATTTTTCAACTCCTTAGCCCAATAGATATATAGTAAGCACACCATTTACTCAATCTTAAGGGGTATGGAGGAATGAAAACATTCTTGTCTGTATATTTAGAGAATTTGGAATGAAAACATGACTCAGATCGCTCCATTGTATAGATTCTATACATTTCCTCAACTAGAACTGAAAGAACCTCGCTGGAATATTAAGTGGATACCAGATTCTAAGTTGCGCCAGAATATTAACAACATCAAACGGTCAAATCTTCAATTGACTGAAGAAGAAGATTTTGCATGGTATTTTTTATATTCGTACTTATACGAGTCAGAAAATGCAGAATCTGAAAATCATATAAAGGCTTTTTTAGCAAGCTTTAGTGTTGAGATTGTTAGATATTTTGAGAAAATACTGAAACGTGATAACCGAAATAATTCTGATATTTTAAGTATTCTTCAAGATATTTTGCAAACCGCTTGTAAATACGCCTTAAATCCAAAGATTTTCTTTCGAGGTTTTCAAAGGAGGGAGAGAAACGAGTATTCTTATTACGCACTCAAGAAATACATTAAAGAAAGAATGTATGGCTTAGTTAGAGATGAGTTAATCAAAGAAAGACAAGTGAGGCAAACAACCAATCGTACAGATTTGGGCTTAGCTAGTAAATCATCTCAAAAACGAGTTAAAGATGCTTTAGAAGCTCAAGGTATAACAAAAGAGCAAGTCGTAAAATATATTGGAATATGGAACACATTTCAGGAAGTAAGAAAAACAAATAAAAAGAAAAATAAAAGTGATATAAGTTCACTGACAGAGGAACAATTTGAGGAAATTGCAAGGCGCTACAGTCAGTTAAACTCTGTACAACTTGATGGAGAAGCAATTAGAAGAGATTTAGAACGTATTGGTAGAGCAGTTCGCGATTATCAAAATTTTAAAACTCATTCTTTTGATGTTCCCTCCAATCCAGAAGATAGTACGAGTCTACCTCTTGTTGAATACATTCCAGATACATCTTTGGGTGAAATTTGGGACAGATTCCCAAGGGAAGAAGATAAAGAAAAGCTGAGAACATTTCTAGAGAACCAAATACAAGAACTAGATATAAAGAGTCAGAGTCTTTTGTTACTTAGACATGGCTTCCAACTAGTACAAAAAGAAATTGCTGGAGAAATTAACAAGAATACAGCCACTGTTAACCGTCGCTATAACAATCTCCTGACTTTATTCATACAAAAAATAAGGGAGTGGAGAAATCAACATTGGAATATGAATGGAGAAGAGTCTGAGCAAGACTTGACTTCAGAGGAGTTGAAAGAAATTAAATCCAATCTAGTCACTTTTCTTGATGGCTACTATTATCATATAAGTTTTAATTTTTTTCAGCAATCTTTCAACAATCTGTCAGTAGAGAGCAAACGTATTTTGGACTCCTATTACCGCAGCTTTTTTAATAAAAGTTACAGTGAATACAATAAAACTAATTGTAATTCTAATGGAGTTCATTTAAATAATGTTCTTCTCTCTGAAGCTAGGAAATTATTACAAGCAGGAATAGCACAACAAATCCATCACCACTATTTATTGAATTTGAAATCAGATGGAGCGGCTTGGTTACAGCTTGAAAACATGGAGTTCATTAACCAATTTATGGCACACATAGAGAGAATAAACAGTAATTTGATAATACTTGAATAAATGGAGAACAATCATGAAACTGAATTTGCAAGAGCTAAGAAGACTTTATCCTGAACAAATTTGGCAGGAGTTTTCAGAAAAAGAGTTGAAACAGAGAGAATCAACTATCCGGCGTTATTCCAATCAAACTGCTCAAAATAATGCAGATTTAAACTTTTGGTGTCTCAATGCTTTTAGAACTTGGCTGAAGGAAAACCTTGGCGATTCGATAACAGTGTTACCCAGCGAAGCTGATTTACCAACTATTTGGGATGTTGTCAATGGTACAGCCATTACTATTGGTAAAACCCGACTTGTTCTAATTCCTGATGAAGCAACAGATACAGAGACATTGACAGTATCGCAAGAATGGGTTGATATTCCTGACTGGGTGGCAGACTATTACTTAGCGATACAAGTTAACATTGATGCAGGCTGGATGTGTGTTTGGGGATTTACTAGCCACCGTACTCTGAAGGATAAAGGCAACTACGATCCAATTTACCGCACATATTCTCTGGAACGAGATTATGTGATTACAGATTTAGATGTGCTATGGCTAGCACCAGAAATGGGTTTGGAAGAAAAAGCAAATGTAGAGCAATTGAAATTTTTATCTCATTCTACTGCAAAAGATTTGTTAGTGAGATTGAGTAAACCATCTCCTTATTCTCCTCGTCTTGATGTGAGTTTTCAAGAATGGGGTACGCTGTTGGCTAGCAATAACTGGCGGAATCGTTTATATGAGATGCGACAAGAAAAAGCATCTGGTAAATTGAAGCAATTTATAGCAGAAAATTATGCATTAGTAAGTAACGGATGGCAAGATATTCAAGCTTTTTTCAGTCCAGAAAAAGTGCAAGTGCAATTAGATTACAGCTTAAGAAATACTACTGAAGTCAGTAATAGTAGTCTTCATTGGCAAGGTAAACTTATTTACCTAAAGAAAGAGATAACGGTATTACTGAAAGTTGCTTTTATAAAAGAAGCAGATGGCAGGGTTGGAGTATGTGTTCAAGTATATCCAGGGTCAGAAGAAACATACTTACCTGCAAATCTTAAGCTGGCTTTGCTGTCTAACTCAGAAGTACTAGAAAGTGTAACTTCTGGAAAATCTTCTCTTTATATTGAACTCCCCTACTTTAAATGTCAGTTGGGGACTCAGTTCTGTATTGAAATTGCGCTGCAAGACTCAAATCACGTAGAAAATTTTTATATTTATTAGGAGATAGATAATGGTTAAAATCTTAAAAATTAAATTGGGTAAAGGAGATTTAGAGAATGGATTTAATCATGTAATAATTGAGCTAGAAAGTAAATATGGAACGTTATCGCTAGTTTCCAGTTTAGCATCTGCTACAGATACAAAAGTAATCGAGTGTTATCAAGAATGGAAATCTTCACATCAAGAATTCTACAAATCATTAAGCCACCGCGCTGCAAATCAACAAATTGAATTTGAGCAACCAAACTCCAACGTGCAGCCGTCTAAGATAACCTTTCAATATCAAAAATTAAAAGATGCCATAAATGATTGGCTACATACTAGAGATTTTTGTGCAAAAGAAAAGCAGATCCGCACTGCATTAGGTCAAGAAGACAAAATTATGGTGATAATTTCAACAGAAGATGCCTTCGCATGGCGGTTACCGTGGCATTTATGGAGTTTTTTTGATGACTACAGAAATGCAGGTGTAGTATTAAGCACTTCTGAATTTAAAAAAGTTAATTCAAACAATAACGATTTTTCTCGTCCAAAAGTTCTGGCAATTGTTGATAATAGACAAAATAAGAATGATTTGGAATCTTGGACAAAAACAAAGAACATTAATTTGAATGTTTTATCAGGAGACGAACTTTCAAATCAGAATCTACTACAAAAGATTTCAGATGAATTGTACGAGCAATCGTATAATATTCTTTTCTTTGCTGGCCATAGTTCTAGTGATATAAACAATGGTAGTCCAAGCTTTTTCATAAAACCTAACGAACCCCTGAGCATTAAGCAGCTAGAAAATGCCTTGAGCGAAGCTATTAAGAAGGGGTTGCAATTAGCGATTTTTAACTCTTGCGATGGGTTAGGAATAGCACGAGATTTACTTACTTTCAATCTGCCAAAAGTAGTTGTTATGCGCGAGGATGTGCCTAATAAAGTTGCAGAGGAATTTCTCAAATATTTTTTGGAAGAGTTTATAAAGAAGAAAGGTACACCCGCCTTTTTAGCAGTACGAAGAGCAAGGGAAAGGCTGCAAGGATTGGAAGATCAATTTCCTAGTGCAAGTTTGTTACCAGTTATGTGTTCTAATCCAGCTACAAAGCCATTAGTTATTTATCGCAAATCAAAGTGGCTCTTCAGGTATGCAAAAAATTGGTTTGCTAAGCTTAAAACCTATTTTTTACAAGGTTTTCAGACTTTTCGCCATCCAAGTAACAGATAAAATCGCTTATAAAGCTTACCAATAGACAGTTCTAGGCAATCTGAGTGTAAATCAGCATAGTATGTACTGAATAACCATCAAAGTTACAATCCCAGTCAAGGCAACATTGCCCTCTCTGTCTGCTTCTCAAGTTGATCGTCCCTGTCTTGATATCAGATTAGAACCAGTATTAATCTTTGCAAATTTCTTAGCAACCACCCCAATTAATAATTAGAGATGTGGAGAAACCACTTATGAATAAAGAACACAACACATTTGAGAACAAAGACAAAGACTCGTCAGAAAAGTTGCCAAAGCAACCGTCAAAAGTGCCAGAAGTGGCGCAGCATATTCAGTCTCCAAAGAAACCACTTATAAATGAAGAACATGACACATTTGAGAACAAAGACAAAGACTTATCAGAAAAGTTGCCAAAGCAACCGTCAAAAGTGCCAGAAGTGCTGCAGCATATTCAGTCTCATCTATCTCAGGTGCCAGAATTAGTCAAAAACGTGACAAATACTATCTGGGAAGGACTAACATCTACAGAAAAGGTTGACCTTCAACAAAAACAGCAGGTTTATGACAATATTGCTCAGTTTTTGCAAGAAAGGCTTCAAGTAGACTTTCAAAAAGTAGAGTTTAAAACCTACTTGCAAACAACTTACATATTATGTAACGAATCCGATCCACAAGTGGTAGGGGAACAGCCACTAAGCGAGCTAGCTCAAAAACTGGCAACTAAAGTAAAAGATCTCATCCTCACTATCAAAGTGAATTACTTGAAACACCAAGAAGTTCCAACTTCTGACACAGCCGCAAACAGTGAGCACTTGCGTCAAACCGAAATTTTTTACATAGATCGCAATAACTCAAAACCCAACGTTTTTCGAGTTGATGAACAAGTGGAATGGGACAATTTGCCGGGTGATGTGCGAGAAAGCTTCATCAAGGAAGATTTACCTCGGATCAGCTTTAAACTTTATCCCCAAGAAGGAAGCTAACATTATGCCTATACCCATCTTTGCACAAGTTCTACTGGCAGTCCTGTTTGTAGGAACTGTAGCAACCGCACTCATCTTCTGGAACCAAATCCTTGACTGGGCAAATAAAACTTTGTTTCCCTGGATTAAGAAAAACTTACCTTGGTTAGCAAACGATGTCATAAATGCTTTCGTGGCGCTTGACAAAGTTCTCACACCAATGCGCATCAGAATCAAAGAAGCTTGGAAAAAGCTCCGCGAATATTTGCTGAAAATATTAGTTCAGTTTGAGCAGAACACACGAAATGATTGGGTAAAACGGATTACTTACTGGGCAATTCGTAATCTTGAGTCTAACGAACCAGAAGTAGCGCGGGTGGTTGAAGAACAGATAGTTGACTTTGATTCATTGCCACCTGATGTGCGCGAAGAATTTCTGAGACGGAGTAATATCAGTCAGGATGTAAATGTGACTCAGCTGCGCGATCGCGAACTCGAACTCGCTCCTATGACCAATTAACGTCACAACACACTCGTAATGTATTGGACACTCATCACAAAACTCGCAATTGTAGTAACAGTTGGATATTTAGCTTGGAATCATCAAGATCAAATTCGGGAAAGCGTTGCTGCATGGTTGCGTAAGCAAGGCTTACAGGATAGTGCTTTGATGAAAGCCTGGATTGTTTTTGACCGGTTGATTTCTAGAGTTCGCCGTTCCCTAATGGTGGAAACCAGACAAACTGGTACTCAAAAGATATCTGAGACAAGCCATTCTCTAGAATAAATTCGCAAAACTCACCCTGATGTTTATGACCAACTACAAAGGTTGGGCTATGTCAAAAAAGACATTATGCCTTTATTGCAATAGCAGGAAATAAATATGCCAGCAAATTGGAAAAGAATCGATAAACCTAACCAATCTCATCAATCTCAAGCTAATGTAACCGTTTCGTCGGATACTAGCTCTGAAACTTCTGAAATCCAGCGGATGGAAATATTTGTCCCAGAAACACCCAACCGCAGCCTAAATAACTTGATTGTATCAGCTAAGGTTAAAACCCAAATTGAAACAGCCTTAAACAGCATTCGTTTTCATGATGTGCTGTACCACGAGTGGAACTTAAAAAAGATTGACCCTCATGGACATCGAGTAGCAATTAATCTGTTTGGTCCACCGGGAACGGGAAAGACGTTTTGCGCTGAGGCGATCGCTCACCACTTAGGTAAACCAATCATCCGTGTAAACTATGCAGAGATTGAATCTAAGTACGTAGGAGAAACTCCAAAAAATATTAAAGCAGCTTTCAACAAAGCCCGTGAAACCGGAGCAATATTATTCTTTGACGAAGCTGATTCAATTCTTGGCAAGCGACTCACCAATGTTACCCAAAGTGCCGATCACGGAGTCAATGTTAGCCGTTCCGTTATGTTGTTGGAGTTAGATAACTTCAATGGAATCGTGATTTTTGCTACTAATTTACCAGGAAACTACGATGGGGCTTTTGTAAGACGAATTCAAGCACATATTGAGTTTGAACTTCCAAACGAAGATTGCCTTGTGCAATTGTGGAATTTACTACTACCTACAGAAGTTCCCCGTGCAGAATATATTACCATTCAATGGTTAGCGCAAGAATCTATAGGTTTAGCTGGTGGAGATATTCTCAATGTAGTCAAGTTAGCTGCAAGCCAAGCTGTTGTCCGGACTGGAGAAGAGCGAAGGATTTTACAATCAGATATTCAAAACGCCGTCACCCAAGTCAAGCTTGGCAAAGAAAAAGTTGGTACTGGATTCTCTTATCACAACCAATCTACTGCAACAGTAGTTAAAGAAGAGATAGTTTCACCTGAAGAATTACCTTCTGACGTTCGTGATAAATACGAGCAAGTCTTGGAACAGGATAATGTTTCCGATGCTATTGCTGTTGGAACTTAATCAGGAATGACTCTTATGTTGGGGTGGTGTTACAGATGTGTTGAAGATGATGTTTATATCTATCTTACAGCAAGTAATTAAACAACTGAATCGACACTTTAGAGACACCACTAACCCAACCTTTAAGTACTTTTTTTGTTAATTTGTCACTGGAAATAATTGCATGAGCTTGACACAAGACCACATGATCAAGGACTTTCAGTTACTCGCTGGTACGCTAAGTCCAGCAGAAGCGCTTGTAGAATTAGTAACTGAATATGGTGTCGTTTTGGATGAGCATTCAAAACCAGTAGCACTAGTTACAGCTGATGATTTAGAACAAGCAGCTAACCAAGGTATTAGCTCTCTACTCGATACTAAGATAGGGTTCCCTGCTACTATCATTGTCGGTTGTCAAGTTATGCAAGACCTCGTGAAGTGGGAAGGTTTTATTGACCGATATGAGAGAATTAGAGGAGTAATAATCATTGATGATAATGGAGTTTTTGGGATATTAGCTATTACAACTGTTCGCAACTATTTAAACACTTTAAAAAATCGTGATTATGAGTTGCGCGGTGACCGGTCAGGCGCTGCTGGTGACAGTGGATTACCAGGAAGACATCAGTCATCAAAGATGGTGCTTAAGTGTGGTGAGTGCGGTTTTGTTAATGAGTTGTCTTATATCGACTACAAAAAGCTGCACAACTGTAAAAATCCTAATAAGCTCCACGAATTAAAACTAACTTAAGTTGGAGACAGCTATGTTAAATGATGTTCTTAAGGAAGTTCCCGGACTTCTTGGTCGCCGTTTCCTAATGAATGCCTTTTTTCCCAGTTTTCTTTTTTGGGGATTGATTATTGTAGTCGCGAGCGCGGGACAGGCAGATTTTGTTAACGTGTTGAAAGAATGGAATCAACTGGATATTACATTAAAAGCTTTGCAAATCGTTGGCTTTTTTAGTTGTGTTACAGTCTTCTCTATTATCTTATCTAACAATTTCAATACAATCCTGCGGTTTTATGAAGGCTACTGGAATTTTCCGCTTGGTCGTTTATTAGAAAATAACCGGAGAAGGTGGTATCAATCTCATTTGAGAAAACTAGATTTTGATAACCATAAGAAGGAGTTAGACGAAGAAATAGATAAAATTAAACAAGAGCTTAAAAAAAATACATCTCAACAACAAAAAAAACTCAGACTAGAGGAACAACTAAAAAAACTAGAGGAACAACTAAAAAAATTACAGCATCAGGATAATAGTGGAAAACTTTATGAAACTATTTACCTGTATTATCCCCTGCCAACACAACCAGAACAGGTCATGCCAACTCGCTTAGGCAATATTCTCAGAAACGCTGAACTATACTCTCGTGACCGCTATGATATAGATGCTGTTCTTATCTGGCCACGTTTATATAATTTGTTTCCAGGGCATTTTATTGAGACTATTGCTGAAGCAAAAAGCTCTTTAGATTTCATGCTCGTGGTTTCTGCCTTAAGCAGTATTTTTGCCTTATTCAGTGGTATTTATTTAGTAATTGTTAAGGCATCTGGATTGCTTTTTCTGACGTGTTTTTGGGGAGGATTATTCTTAGCGTGGTTAACTTATCAAAGCGCCTTAGGAAGTGCTTTACTTTATGCCCAACAGATTAAAGCAGGTTTTGACCTTTATCGTCATGAATTATTAAAACAAATGCGCTTAGAACTGCCTAATACACCATTAGAAGAGCCTGAACTATGGGAGAAAATTGGTCAGCTTCTTTATCACAATATAAGAGTAGAATTGCAATACAAAGATACTGATGCAGCTAAGACTCAAAACTCGCCATAATATCTATCGTTTCCTCATGCAGTTGCTGTTCAAACCATCCCTCAGCCAATGGATAACTATGCTGGCTTTGTTTGTTGGAATTCTTGGGGCTACCTACCTCGAAACTCAAACTAAAATTGAAATTCAAGTTCCCAACCGAGATTTACCCGCCTATTATCAGATAAAACCAGGCGATCTCAGCTCAAAAACTTACGCTCAAAAAGACATTCCTTCACAGATTTTAAAAAACTCCCAAGAACTTGTAAATCGTTATACCTTGACCAAAATTCCTAAGCAAAAGCCTTTAACTGAAAAGCTTGTTAGCTCTAAAATCGTCCCAAATCGCCTTGTTGATACTGTTGTCGTTGGTATTCCTGCAACACCTGCCATGATATTAGGTGGTAACTTACAAGCAGGCGATACTGTAGAAATGACACTTGTACCCACTACAACTAAAGCAAAATCTTTACCATCTCCTGTGGTATTTCCTAACATCTTAGTGTTGGATGTAAACTCAGTGTCTCAAGCCAGTGCTTCATCGACATCTGTGGTCGTAGTTGCCTTGCCCTTAAAGCGTCAGCAAGAATTTGCTAGCAAAAGTCTTGGTGCAACCTTCTTGCTTACCCGCAAGCTTTAAAGATTTTAGTTAGTCGAATTCAAGTCAGTTTACCAATCACCCATCATCAAAGAATGATGCCGGACAACTTGCTGGCACAACAAAATGGGAGAGAAGGACACGTCGCACACGGAGTGTTTCCACAAAGATATTTTTATTCACGTAAAGAGTGGGTACTGGAAAATTCCCGACGACGTTGAACAAACAACACAACAACACCACTTGCAACCACAGCAAAAGCTGAGGGAATAAATGGTAACCATACCCCTTGTTTTAAAAGAGCCATCGCCCCTAAAGGCACTGCCCAAACCGCGATGGGTAAAGCCCCGCTAAGAGCGATCGCACAAACTCCACATAAAACAACAACTATCGCAAACATGCCCCATCCCTTATTTGACAGCGAACGAAAGCGCCAAACAATCAAACCAGACACACTCGACCATCCCCATATCCACAGAATATCGCCCCAGAAAGGCAAAACCCCAAGAATTGGACGTTCGTCTAAAACTGCACTCAGAATTTGGCTGACCATTTGCGCTTGTATAAATACGCCTGGTATTTCCTGGTAAGGTTGCTGTGCACCAGAGTAGGGAGTTGACCAAGTATCGCTGACAGTATTAGCTGTCACTCCAATGAGAACAACCTTATCTTTGAGCCAATCAAAGTTAAGTTTATCACTCAATACATCTTCAAGAGAAACTCTTTCGTAATCTGCATCACGGTAATTAATAAGTATTTGAATTCCGCCTAAATTAACTCCTTGTTGATAGCCACCACTACGACCAGGCTTTAAGCGTTTAAATATTTTAGAACCAAATTGTACATAATCTTCATTGAAATCAGGTTTAATATTTTCGTAAGATAAGTAACCAGCAGCCAATTGCAACGAGAGTGAGTGAGGCGTTGCACAGGAAGACGAAGGTTCTTGTCGCATCATCAAAATTTGGCGACGGACGATACCATCTGGATCTTGGATTGCATCAGTAAAACCCTGACGTTCTTCAGGTACTTCTCTTGGAGGTTTAACACCTTGGGGGTCATATTTGCTATCTCGACCTTTGCAGACAACAACAACATTTTCTTTGCTTAGTTCAGTAGCTAGTTGTATCGGCTTTAACTTATTTGGGGCTTGCCCTGAGAGTAGCCGAAGGGGGTCAGCAAAATCTCTATAAATATCCAATCCAATGACTCGCGGTTGATGCTTTTGTAATTTGTTGAGTAATTGAGCTAATGTACTATCAGAAATCGATTTGGGTCCTTGAGTCGTCTCTTGTCGGGATTGAATATCTTTTTCGGTAATTTCAACAACGAGCAATCTTGGATCTAACTCTTCCTTTGGTCGCAGGAGTAGCATTTGGTCAAAGATTTGCAGTTCGAGTTTTTCAAAAAGCCCCAAGTATCTCAGACCTATTGTTGAAAGAGTCACAATAACAGTACTCAGCAGTACTATCCATAATTTGGTCTTTGGAGTCGAAATTCTGCTTTTGGTCTTTGGGGTCGAAATTCTGCTCTTTGTCGAAACTTCGCCGCGAGTCTCAATGTCACCCCAACCACCGCGCAGTTCTTGCCAAGTTATCGGAACAGTTGTAGGATTTTGGCAGATGACTGGTAACCAACTAGCACAAGGGAAGTCATTCTCCAATCCCTGAAGTCTCTCCCGCGCTTCTCGTACAGCTGGATAAAATGGCTTGCCACCTGCAAAGGCGACAATAAAGTTTTTCAAGAACTCCTGTGCGACTAAATCTGGCACCCCTTCTCGCATCACAATTATTTGGGGAATGTTCAAATCAGCTAAATCTCGCGCTAAACCAATTCCATCACAAGAGTTGAAAATTGCCAGTTTTAAACCGCGTGTAATTGCTGTTTTCAGTGCATTTTTTAACTGAGAAATTGTTAAACTCTCGCTTTGATTAATGTAAATTTCCCCTCTCTCCCCATCTGCAATACTAGCGCTATGTCCTGCAAAAAACAGAATATCCCAATTCTGATTCCACAGTTTTTCGTTAAGTTCTCTGCGTGTTGGTTCGACAAGAAACCTAGTTTGAGTATCTGTTAAACCTTGCAACAAATAGGAGTCTTGATCAATATCAATACCAAAACTGTTACCTAGAATTGCTAAAATCTTCACTTGACCTGTGGAAGATTTTCGTACTACCTGAGGAGAGGCATACTCATGATTGCTCAAAGCTAATTCAGCTTTAGGGTAATCCTCAAAAAAATTCCACAGATGCCAAGGTAACCGATGCACTTAAGCTATATATGTTTCAATAATAACTCTAATTTCATCATCTCGACTGAGTAGAGTCCGTAACTGTCGCTCAATATTTTGGAAGGATTCAGATTTCAACCAAGCATTGATATGTGCTTGTAGCTGTTGACACACTTCATCGAAGTCATTCATAGAGATATTAGTAATATCTTGTGAATGCACTTTTATACGTTGATTGCTGCCCAAACGTTGATGGACAGCTTCATAGAGTAATTTCCATCTTCTGTAGACTTCGGAAAGTTCTGGTACTGCTGGCAGACTCCCTGTTATTTTAAACAATTGGTCATTATGCCAAAGTTGAGCCGTGACAACAGGAAATCCTTGATTTAAATTTCCTCCCAACAAGCTAAATACGACTAGCTTACTCATTTGTTGTTTGGTCGTTGTGAGTTGTTAGTTGTCATTTGTCTAGTAACCATTAGTCATTAACGTTTTGACTAATGACTAATACCAAGTTCGTTTGATTACTTACAATAAAAAGACCTCACTCGCTGAGCGCCAGAGGCGCACGCCAAGGGCGAACGCTCAAATTCAAAATTCAAAATTCAAAATTCAAAATTAAGAATTCTTTT
>NZ_CAWPKW010000394.1:0-1101 GCF_963888615.1 Brasilonema octagenarum UFV-OR1
ACAGAACTGGAAGCAACCCAATCTTGGTGTGAACTCAAGCCCTTACCCGGTAAAGAACCAGTAAAGCAAGGCGATCGCGCAGTTCTGACTTCAGCTTCCACCAATCTTGTGCGCAAAGCCCGTCTACTATATCTCGAAGAGGCGCAAACACAGGAAGAAGTGCTAACAAAAAATTTGTCTGCTAGAAAACTTCCGCAAGAAATATATAAACTCCAGAAAGACGCATTCCAAAATGTCAAAGATGCTTTGGTAGTAGGAAAGGGCTGGATAGAGTTAGTACCTGATCAGGAGAAAGATAATAAGAAAGAAACTGTTCACTACATAATAGCTATCAACTCTGATGGCGAATATGAGATTTGCGATCGCACCGGAACACCATATGCTAACATGCGACCCCTGCTGAAGGTTGACGATCCTGATGCTGCTGCTAACCTGGTGAAACGCCTAGTACATCTTGCCAAATATCATGCCACTCAGGCGCTTGACAACTTTGATAAAAATAACCCTTTGATGGGAAAACTGACAGTAGAGTGGATTGGTAAGCGTAAAGACTATGATCCAGTAGATCCAATCACACCCGACTCTGAATTTGAGCCGCTTGACGATCCGAACAATCCCACGATAGAAGTTGGTGAGTTTATATTCCTGCGTATTCGCAACAACTATTGGAGAGATCTCAATGTCGCTGTGTTGGATTTAGGATCTGATTGGTCGATCGCTCAAGCTCATCCACAAGCACCAGGTGAGAAATTCATAACTCTTGACCCTGAAGAACCAGAAGTGATTATACCATTCTGCTTAAGCTTGCCAGATGGATATAAGGAGGGGGCTGACATCGCCAAAGTTTTTGCGACAGTTGGTTCACCTAATTTCCGTTGGCTGGAATTACCACCTCTGGATAAACCACTTGCTGCCAAAGGTATAGCAACTAGAGGCGGCGATCCGCTGGAAAATCTCTTTGCTGCCATTGATGATGAAGAACCCAAAACACGCAAATTAGAGTCAGTGGCATATCCGAGCCGAGAATGGATCACAAAACAAGTGAAAGTCAATGTAAAAGCAATACCGTTCAGTTAAGACATTTATTCATTGAGACAGCAC
>NZ_CAWPKW010000395.1:0-22482 GCF_963888615.1 Brasilonema octagenarum UFV-OR1
AAAGTTAACTGCCAATATTCTAATACAACAATTGAGTAACTATTCAATTGTACAACAATTATATTTTAGATACTATTGAAATTGAGAACCATTTTCTACTTAGGACACTATGAATAAGCGTAAGACAAAGCAAGACTTGGATAATCTCACGAGTTCTAATGCACCAAAGTGTGATACTCATGTCGTACACCTAGATTATGTACGCTCAACAAAGGTGCAAGTCCTGCCAACAGACAAGGCACAGCAGATGGCAGAAGTCTTTGGGATACTCGCAGATACAAACCGCCTACGCCTTCTTTCAGCTTTAGCTTCCCAGGAGTTGTGTGTTTGTGATTTAGCCGCATTGACGAAAATGACCGAATCAGCCGTTTGTCATCAACTGCGATTGTTGAAAGCGATGCGTTTAGTTAGCCATCGCCGAGAAGGTCGGAACGTCTATTATAGTTTGACTGACAGTTACATTATCAACCTCTGTCAGTCAATGGCAGAACATTTGGATGAGTCAAAAGATTAGATTGTGACTTGAAGTTTTGAATCTTTATATTTGTAGAACTGCTAACTCAAAAACTTATGTCAGAGACAACTGTAGATAAGTTTTGTGAAGCAGTAATTGATTGATGGTTTCATAAAAAAAGCCTTGACATTGATAATTATTTAACTGATTTGAAACTGCTTCCACAATATGAATGAATAAATAAGTTTTGTTAAGGAGCCAAAATTTCATCTTAATTTCATAGTGACCTGTCATTCTAGTTAAGTAAAGGTTCGTGCAAAGGATGAATCTGGAATCTAATTGAATAATTGATTCATTGGACAGACAAGATGAAGAAAACACTGATTTCTGCTGCGGCATTTGCTCTGGCTAGCGCAGCTTTAATTTCTGCTGGCTATGCAACTGCTAAAACAGATAATAACAGGGTTTCTAATGTTAATGATGTAAATTTTTCTCCTAATAGCTGGCAGATTGTTAAACATACTTTTCAAGTACACATTCCTCAAAATAACAATGCTCTTTCCCAGCTAATTATTGATACTCCATCTTCTGTGGCTGTTAGTAATGATATTGATGTGTTGAATGATAAGGGTCAGAGAATTAACATTAATATTTCTGTCATTGGTAGAAGAATCTTAATAGATTTTCCGGAAAAAGTTATTTCTAACACCAAGCTCGTAATTGAATTTAATAAAGTCAGACAACCAACTGTTGGTTCTGCTTCTGTTTACAGCTTTTGGGCTAAAGCTGTGGGTAACGACACAGAGATTCCCATAGGCACAGCTGAGTTTTCCACATTTTAATCTATAAATTATCACGACAGGTATTGAATGAAGAAAATAATGATGTGCGCTGTTGTATTGGCTCTGGCTACTACAGCCTTAATTCCTGTTAACTATGCAAATGCTAGCGCAGATGATAGTCAAGATCCTCACATTGATGGAAACGCGCAATTTCCTCCTACGCGCTGGCATGTTGTTAGACATACTTTCCGGGTACATATTCCCAAAAATAGTAAGGAGATTTCTCAGGTAAGTATTCAGGTTCCAACAAATGTAACTTTGAGCAATGATGTTGATGACATTAATGTAGAAAATAAAAATGGTCAAAGAATTAAGACTAATGTTTCTGTGAATGACAAAACTATACTATTAGCTTTTACCGAACCAGTTGCTCCTGATACTCAATTAGAAATTGACCTTAAGAATGTCAAACGAGTAACAGGAGGAAATAGTTATTTTTACCGCTTCTTCGCTAAATTTGCTGGCAGTAGTACGCAAACTCCTATAGGAGGAGCTAGTTTTCGCATGGGTTATTAATCCTATTACTAAGTAAGTCGGCACAAATAAACCTCACTATGTAACAGAATGTAAAGAAGAATAAAAACCTTGCGATTGCTGAGTCCCAAGGGGACACGCTGCGCGTTCGCCCTCTGGGCGTGCGCTTTGCGCTTACGTTTCACTTCGTTCTACTCGCAATGACATACCTTGAATTTTTTACGCCGACTTACTTACCCAGCCATTAAAAACTTTTATAGTCAAGCTAGAGTTTGATTGCATATTTGTTGAAGTCAAGCCCAAAATTTCACAGTAATTTCATCCTCATATGACAGACTAGAGCAAGGTGGTTCTGTTAGCGTAGAACATTTGCTGTGTTGACTCAATGGCAAGCGACTTTAACAGAACGCAAATGCCAGCTTCAAGCCGTTACTCTAGTTCCTCAGTACTCAAGGACATTTCTAATAATGCACAGCCTTGAACCTTCCCAAAAATCTACGACACTCCATTGTATTTCTGGAGGACTTTTGAGTCTGCTCTTACTAACCATTCCTGGACAAGTTCTAGCAGGCGCTGGGCATGATCATAGTGGTGCGGATGCATTCAATACTGAAGCAGGTCAAACTTCCGGTAAAATTGAGATTGATGCTACAACTGCACAGCGGCTAAAGCTTAAAGTCGAGCCAGTTAAACGCCAGCAGCTCGCTGTGGGGATTAAAACTACTGGACAGATTGAAACTTTGCCCAGTCAAAAAGCGGAAGTGACTACACCAATTTCTGGGGCGAAAGTAGTTGAGTTGTTGGTGGAACCTGGTGCAGTCGTAAAAAAAGGTCAACCCGTAGCTGTTGTAACTAGTCCTGATTTGGTGACACTGCGCGTTGAATCTCAGGAAAAACTTGCTGAAGCTGAGGCTGATTTGCAGCAAGCCCAAGCTGATTTACAACTTGCTCAGCAAAACTACGACAAATATCAGCAAATAGCCACAGCCGAAATAGCCTCTGCACAAAGCCAGGTATCATTTGCTCAAGAGAAGTACGACAAGGACAAGCAGTTAGCTGATTCTGGCGCTTTACCATTACGTGATGCTTTAGAATCCCAAACCAAGCTAGCAGAGGCAAAAGCTGAACTCACCAAAGCTTCCAGTCGCCGAGATGTGATAGATGCTGAAAATAAACTCAAACGTGCTAAATCAACAGTTGAAGTAGCAAAAAAACGTATTCAATTAAGTAACACTACTTATCAAACTAGGTTGCAACAATTGGGAAACAGCGCCAATGCTAAGGGACTGGTAACAGTAACATCTCCGATTTCCGGTCGGGTTGCTGACAGAGAAGTTACCATTGGTCAATCCTTTGAGGATGCGGGTGGCAAGTTGATGACGATTGTCAATGACCGTCAAGTTTATGCTACCGCAAATATCTACGAAAAAGATTTGGGCAAGATCAGGAGGGGTCAAAGGGTAAGCTTAAAGGTGGCTTCTATGCCTAATCGCACCTTCACCGGACGAATAGCTGTCGTTGGATCAGTAGTAGAAGGTGAAACACGAGTTGTTCCTGTCAAAGCCCAAATAGATAATTTAGGAGGAATTCTCAAGCCAGGAATGTTTGCCCAACTAGAAGTTTTGACAGACCAAACATCAGCAGCGACCTTAGCAATTCCCAAATCTGCTGTAGTAGAGGCAAATAATAAAACAATGGTCTATGTACAAAATGGTAATGCCTTCCAGTCTGCTGACGTGACATTAGGTCAAACTTCTGGAGATTTAGTTGAGGTTAAGAATGGTCTGTTCGATGGAGATTTGGTGGTTACACAACGTGCGCCTCAACTTTATGCCCAGTCTTTGCGGGGCGGTAGCAAATCTGACTCACACGAAGATGAACACGGTCACGACCACTCAAAAGAAGAACAGAACTCAAGTGAAGCGACGGTACAAAACAAAAGTGGAGTGCAATTGCCCTGGTGGTCAGCCATTTCAGTTGGGGGTGCAATCGCACTCACTGGTTTCATACTAGGTCGTCGTACCAAACCAGGTTTAACACCAGCATCTCAAAGTGAAGAATCTTTCTCCAGCCCAGTTTCTGAGGTAAGGGTAGTGTCTGGGGATGAATCAACAGAATTTACTGATAATCACCACACTATTCATCATGAATCAAAAATTACCAATCAGAAATAAAAATAATTAATTAAGTCATAAATAAATATAAATAAAAATGTTAAGTGGAATTATAAAATGGGCAATTGCGCGTCGTTGGTTAGTCATCCTGGGTGCAATTGTCGCCACTCTTTGGATATTCCAAACAATTATCCAAATGCCCTTAGATGTCTTCCCTAGTTTTGCACCACCCCAAGTCGAAATTCAAACAGAAGCGCCAGGACTAGCACCAGAAGAAGTCGAATCACTGGTGACATTACCAATTGAAAGTGCAATTAATGGTACTGCGGGAGTGACAGCAGTACGTTCTTCGAGTGCATCGGGAATTTCCGTTGTCAGAGTCATTTTTAACTGGGGAACGAATACCTATCAAGCTCGACAGTTAGTCACAGAACGATTGCAACAAGCTCAAAGTAAGCTTCCTGAAGGTGTGGAAACACCCCAAGTCTCCCCTACTAGTTCTCCTATTGGGACTGTATTGCAATATGCCTTCACTTCTTCTAGCACACCTTTAATGGAAGTGCGGCGTATTGTTGATTGGCAAGTGACAAACCGTCTTTTGGCTGTCCCTGGTGTGAGTCAGGTTGTGGCTTATGGCGGCGATATTCGCCAATATCAAGTCTTAGTTGACCCAGAGAAGTTAAACGCCTTTAATGTTACTTTAGAAGATGTGGCAGAAGCTGCCAAAGCTGCAAATGTCAATGCGCCTGGTGGCTACTTAATCACTCCTGACCGAGAAAGGTTAATTCGGGGTGTTGGGCGGATTGAATCTATCGAAGAATTACAGCAATCTGTTATTACTGCTCGTAATGGTACACCAGTGAAACTATTAGATGTTGCTGATGTGCAAATTGGTGCAGCTATTAAACGGGGAGATGGTAGCTTTAACGGTAAAAAGGCAATTATTGTCTTGATTAATAAACAGCCTCAAGCTGATACTCCCACTGTCACCCGTGCCTTAGAAGCGGCGATGGAAGAAATCAAAGCAGGTTTACCCAAAGATATTAAAGTGACTGCCACTTTCCGTCAGGAAAACTATATCGATTCTTCTATTGAAAATGTGAGAGAGGCTTTAGTTGAAGGCAGTATTATTGTTGCCCTTATCCTCATTCCATTTTTAATGAATTGGCGCAACCTCGCTGTTTGTTTAACTGCACTTCCCCTGTCTTTACTGGTTGGAGTGATGTTGCTCAATTGGTTGGGACAAGGTTTAAATACAATGACTTTGGGAGGGTTAGCAGTTGCAATTGGTTCGGCGGTTGACGATGCAATTGTGGACGCAGAAAATGTTTACCGTTGTTTGCGAGAAAATAAACACTCTCTCAATCCACGTCCCGTTTTAGATGTGGTATTTGATGGCTGTCAGGAAGTGCGCGATTCAGTTTTTGGAGCTACCATCATTACAATAGTTGTCTTCTCTCCAATTTTTGCTTTGACTGGTGTAGAAGGAAGCATTTTTATTCCAATGGGATTGGGATATTTAGCAGCAGTAATTGCTTCTAGTTTGACAGCATTAACTGTAACTCCGGCTTTATGTGCAATTCTTTTGCCTCACGGACACCTACCAGAAACCGAACCTTGGGTTGCAAGATTTTTTA
Organism: Brasilonema octagenarum UFV-OR1; assembly: GCF_963888615.1. NCBI lineage: Bacteria > Bacillati > Cyanobacteriota > Cyanophyceae > Nostocales > Scytonemataceae > Brasilonema > Brasilonema octagenarum. Next base: position 5,522 of record NZ_CAWPKW010000395.1, read on the forward strand.
AGCAACTTTATCGTCCCCTGTTAACGTTTGCTCTACGATATTCTGCAATTATATTAGTTGTCGCTGCTGCCAGCCTCATAGCCGCAATCGTCATTGTTCCTTCCTTTGGAAGCGTGTTTTTACCAGAGTTTCAGGAGCAAACTTTAGTAAATACTATAACTCTCTATCCGGGGGTTTCTTTAGAAGCGACCAATGCAGCAGGCGAAACACTCCAAGCAGCGCTGAAAAATGACAAGAGATTTCCATATGTACAGTTGCGTTCTGGACGTGCGCCAAGAGATGAGGAAGCAGCCGGGGTGAACTCAGGACACATTGATATTGAGTTAAGCGACGAAGGGATGAAAAACAGGGAGGCGACTATAGAAAAGTTGCGGTCGGAATTTGCCAAGATACCAGGGGTTGCACCAAATATTGGTGGTTTTATTTCTCACCGGATGGATGAGGTATTGTCTGGGGTGAGGAGTGCTATCGCAGTTAAAATTTTTGGATCTGACTTAGAACAACTCCGTACTATTGGGAATCAGGTAAATGAGGTGATGAAAACCGTTGAGGGAATTGTTGATTTGCAACTTGAACCTCAAGTTCCAGTAGAACAGATACAAATTAAATTTAACCGAGGAACCGCTTCTCAATATGGTTTAACAGTCGGAAAACTTTCTGAAATTATTGAAACTGCCTTCAATGGACGAGTGGTGTCCCAAGTTTTAGAGAAACAACAAACCTTTGATTTAATTGTGTGGTTAAAACCAGATGCACGGCAAAATTTAGAGACCATTGGTAATTTGTTAGTTGATACGAATGGCGGTAATAAAATTCCTTTAGCACAAGTTGCCGCAATTAACAATGGTACTGGTCCCAACACTATTAACCGTGAAAATGTTTCTCGTTTGATTGTTGTTTCTGCAAATGCCAGTGGTAGAGATTTAAGTTCTGTGGTCAATGAAATTCAAACCAAAATTCAGCAACAAGTACATCCGCCCTCTGGTTACTATATTCAGTACGCAGGTCAATTCGAGGCGCAAGAAAGAGCAACTCAAAATATCTTAATTTTCAGTGCCATAGCCTTTGTCCTCATTACGGTAATCATGTACCTTTCAGTCAAATCTATTCCCTCGACCGCCATGATTATGATTAATTTGCCTTTGGCATTAGTGGGGGGGATATTTTCGGTAGCTTTGACTGGAGGCATCATTTCCATTGCGTCTTTGGTTGGTTTTGTAACTTTATTTGGAGTTGCTACTCGTAACGGTTTGCTGTTGGTGGATAATTACAACACGAAATTTACTGAAGGAATGCCTTTTAAAGAAGTTTTGATGAAAGGTTCGATGGAACGTCTTAACGCCATCTTGATGACAGCTTTTACCTCCGCTTTAGGATTAGCACCCTTGGTCGTTGAAGGTGGTGCTGGAAAGGAAATTCTACAACCTCTTTCAATAGTCGTGTTAGGTGGGTTGTTTACTTCTACAGCGTTAACTCTGGTAGTATTACCAGCCTTGTATGCTAAGTTTGGCTCTTTCTTAATGCCAAAGCGAACTGTGTCATCTGTGGAAAATGGCAAGGCAGTTCAAGCAGTTTTTGAGCGATAGTTAATACCATGTTTGGCAGCTTTTTGGTTTTTAAAAAGACCATGCAAGTGCAAAACATTAACATTGCTCAAGGGTCGGTTGTATAAAAATACAACTTTACCCAACTTTGTCTCAATTCTTAATTATTCTAGATGAGGAGTAAATCAATGAAATCACTAAAATCAGGCTTGATTGTTCTAGGAACTGTGGGGCTGCTTTTCTTAGGTGCTTGTAGTAATGCAACCCAAGAAAATAATTCAGCAAGTAACACAGAATCTTCAACCGCAACCAATACCTCAAAAACTGAGACTGCTAAATCACATGGCAAAATCGAGCATAGTGACAAAGAGCATGGACATGGTGGTCAAGTTGTCGAGTCAGGTCAGTATCATTTAGAGTTAGTAACTCATAAAGAAGACAAAGGCTCTCATTTGGATTTCATTATAGAAAAAGGTGAAAAACACGAAATAGTATCCAACGCTAAAGTAACCGCTCAAGTTCAGCTACCTGATGGAACTCAAAAAACCTTAGATTTCAAATATGATGCTAAAGATAAACACTATACAGCTGCGCTTCCAGGAAACGCACCCGGTCAATATCCGGTAAAAGTTACTGCTGATATTGGCGGTGAAAAGGTAAACGGTCGATTTACTGTTAAGCAATAATTTGAGCAGTTGACATAGCTTGCAGGGCATTCATGTCTCATAATCACAGTCACGGACATAACCACGGAAGTAGTAATTACAACCGTGCTTTTATAATTAGCGTCACTCTCAATACAGGGTTTGTCATCATCGAGGCAATTTATGGCATTCTTGCTAACTCCCTTGCCCTGCTTGCCGATGCGGGTCATAATTTGAGTGATGTTTTGGGTTTGCTACTTGCTTGGGGAGCAAGCGTCCTCGTCCGTCGTCGTCCCACGCCACGTCGCACCTATGGGTTGCGTCGCTCCTCGATTTTGGCTGCTCTGTTGAATGCTATCCTTTTGCTTGTAGCTTCAGGTGCGATCGCATGGGAAGCTATTCAGCGCTTTCTTGAACCCAGCCCAGTATCAGGCGGTATAATTATCGGCGTTGCAGCGGTAGGTATCGTCATTAACACGGTAAGTGCCTTAATGTTCATGTCTGGGCGCGAGAGGGACTTGAACATCAGAGGAGCCTTTCTCCATCTGGTTGCTGATGCAGTCGTATCTTTGGGTGCAGTGTTGGCTGGTATCGCTATTATTGCAACTGGCTGGCTGTGGTTCGATCCTGTTGTGAGCTTGATTATTGTTGTTGTGATTGTTGTAGGTACTTGGCAATTGTTCCAAGAATCTCTCAACTTGGCGACAGATGCCGTACCAGCAGGTATTGAACCGCTTGCAGTTCGTACGTATCTAGCTGAACTTCCTGGTGTGAGTAGTGTTCATGACCTGCATATTTGGGCAATGAGTACCACTGAAACAGCACTTACAGTTCACTTGGTTATACCTACAGGACATCCCGGCGATGCTTTTTTCACACAGGTAAATCGAGAACTTCACGACAATTTCGGCATTGAACACGCCACAATCCAAATAGAAAGTGGTGATCCGAATTATCCATGTTCTCTTGCTCAAGAAAATGAAAATGTTGTTTAAAGGTGACTCAGATCTTGCACCTGAGTTAAAAACCGGGTTTCTTGACAATGCCTGCTCTTATAAACCTTAATTTCTGGTTCAGAAACCCTAGGTTTGGGTCTTGTTGAGAATGCTGCAAGATATGAGGTGAGAAAGTACTCTTAATTTTTATCTCTCAATTTCTAACAATTATAGCTATAGCCATCAAGATTAGGACGTAAACTATAAGAGTTCCCATAGCATCTACCCGATTTCAATGGCTAAACCTTATAGTGATGATTTGCGGCAAAAGGTAATGCAGGCGATAAGCCGGAGGCTTGACGCTACGCGTATCGAGTTGGACGGTCTCAAGAAGTGTGAAGCAAGCCTTCTGTTCAATATCAGTCGCAACACAATTAACTTGTGGTGTCAGCGCAAAGCCCAAACGGGTGATGTCAAACCCAAACACAGGAACGCATCGCCGCAGAAAGGTAAAATCAGGGATTGGGAGAAGTTTCGCACCTTTGTCAAAGAGTATGGGGACAAAACCCAGAGTGAAATGGCACAGCTATGGGAGGGAGATATTAGCCAACGCACAATTTCCAGGGCATTGCAAAAAATAGGACATACTCGTAAAAAAAAACATACGGATATAGTCAACGAGATGAAGCCAAGCGGGCAGCGTTCTTGGCGCAACTGAAAAACCCTAAAGCACCGCACCTGGTATACGTTGATGAGTCTGGCATGGATGAGAGAGATAATTACGGTTACGGATAGGCCCCTGTTGGGGAACGTTTTTACGACCTCAAATCAGGTTGTCGCAAGAGTCGGCTCAACATGATCGCTGGTTATCGAGATGGGCAAATAATTGCGCCATTTACGGTCGTTCGCGCAGCGTCTCCGATAGGAGAGGGGGCGTGTAATCGTACCGTGTTTGAGACCTGGGAGCGAAACTTGCTTGATTTCAATGTTGCGTCCCCGTGAGTGGGGGAAACAGTCGATAATGCTACCTTTCATCGTGGCGGTCGGATTGCTCAATTAATTGAAGAGGCTTTCTTGTCAGTTAGTTTACCTACCACCTTATTTACCGGATCGATTGGCGGATTGAAAAGTGTTGGGCTACTTTGAAAAGTAAGGTTCGCAAGCTTTTAGCCACATCAGACAATTTACGTGATGCAATGGAAATCGTTCTCAAGCAAGCAGCGTCCTAATTAATCTGGCTACAGCTATACATCTACAATTCTCAGGTTTAACAGGGTTTGGTCTTGCTCACGCGTGAGGAATACCCTTAAACGAGCGCCCATATCATTTGTTACTTACATAGATATATTCTGGGTATTTACTTATCTTAACATAGTTAGGTTTTTTCCCGCCTACCTACTTATATATTTTGAACTCACATACATACCGAAGTCTTGATATAAATATGGTTTACCCAATTTGGACTCCGAAGCTACTAGAAACTTATCTACAGATTCAGATTTATTTGAAAAATATGAGTCATGACCTTTAATTAAAAACAAGTGAACTCTTGTTTCCTTGATCATTTTATCTTTGAGAACGTGAAAGACATTATATAATAAGTCGTTATACCCTTCAAGATTTCCATCCATCACAACAAAAAATAGATCAATGATTTTTCTTTCTCTATAAATCATTGATATCTTCGTTTTAATATTATTATTAATTTCGTTAAGATTATTGGTTCGCAATACGACAATTTGTTTTTCCAATGGGATCTTTTTAAAGTAATAATTGACGGTTCCCTGAATAAAATCTGGATAAAATATAATCAAGTCATTTTTTTGCCACTCCAACTCCACTAATCGAGCCACTTCTCGGTTTTCTTCCACAGGTTTATAGGCTTGATGAGTTACCCAGTTTGCTGTATAGCTTAGGCTTAATATGATTAAGCATACAATAGATGCTATTTTTATTTTATGAGTTGGTATAGTTGCTATTTGTAATGCCACAAAAGCAACAAACGGCACTAGACTAGGCAAAATAATTCGATAATAAAATATTGGACTACCTATCAGAGAATAAACTAAAATTACTATCCAATAAATTATTGTAGCAGCCAGAAAAGGAAAGCTAATTCTCCAGCTACCAAAAAACACTGAAAGAGCGAAGATACCTGAAACTAAAAACGCACAATAAGGAATAATAGTAATCGGTAAATACAAAGAAGATAAACCGAATACATATTTAGCTGTGGATGATATTAAATTTAAGTTAATATCAGGCATCCACCACCAAGTCTCTTGAATTTCTCGTACTTGTTTTAGCCAGAAAAACTTAATATAAAGAAAGGTAATGATAGGTATTATTATTGCTAAAAGTAGTTTTAAGTCTTGTATCTTTTTTCTAAGCAAGAAAGCTTGAATATAAATAAAACAGACAATACTAGGTATAAGCATTATCCCAACTAAATGCGTACATACCGCGAAAAAAAAGCTCAAACATAAACCAATATATCCTAAAAATTTTTCTGGTTTAGCTATGATATGGGAGGCAAAAAGAAACGCCAGTGATGTTGCAAAAACTAGTAAAGGGTAAGCTTTTAGCTCTTGTGAATATCTTAGCATTATTGGTGTTGTTGCTAAGTAAACTCCTGCAAGCAGACTAGCTAGAGGAGAGTATTGTTTAATCCAGTTAATGACAATAGTTAAAGTTCCTAAACTCAAACCAACTGAAAATAATCTGAGAAATTCTTCTTTTTTGCTGATTTGACCCCAGAAATAAAGCAATATATAATATAAAGGTGGATGAACATCTCTTCTTAACTCCCTAAACATTTCTACAATGTTAGGATGTGAAATCTTGTGAATTGTAAAATACTCATCGTTCCAGAGTCCTTTATTTAAGCCTATTAGACCTAAAACCCCTGCCAATAAGAGAATTCCGAAAAAAGCATAAGGGTAAATATTCTTGATGCTTAGCAAATGAGCAGTACCTGTTTGTTTACTCATTTTATTTCATCCTTAATTTTGAAATATTTTAACTTATTTCTTTTATATTTTTTATCAATATAAAAAATACAGGTACTGCTGAAGAACTTTATTTTCGGCCTTACACAAAATGGGGATGAATACCGAACCGCCAACACAAGGTAGCACGTTGCCGTGAGAAGTCTATTATTGAGGTTTCTTCCGAACCGCGCAAGCCCATCAACTTTTCATACAAGCCAGCTGCATGAGAATATAATTGTGTTTATAGGTGAAGTTTGGCGAGAGTTTTTACTCTCCATACGCTTGTGTTTGCTTTTGTGAGAATCATATGGTTACCCTCATAACCTTGAACTACCTTTATTATGACAAATTTTCTCAACAATTTTATTGAGCTAGCTGATAGTGGAACACAAAAAGTTAAATAGGAGGAAAAGTCAAGTCTGTTTGATCAGGGCAGTTCAACAATGCGAGTAAGGAAAACAGTGTTCTCTTTGAACATGCGGCGGAACGCCAAGGAGATTGCTCGTTCTGTAGCATTTAAGCTGGCATCAAGATCAATCGCTTCTGTTTGCTTGAGCATCTCAATGATCAAGAAGGCATCACCTACGATTTTTACCGGATAATCGATGAAATAAATGTTACCTTTAGGAGCAAGCTCAAAACTTTGTGCTGTGACGATGACCTTGTTGTAGGACAGCTTTGCCATACGCAGCCAAGTTTCAAGCTCTAGACAGGCTGGGCTGATGCTAGGTAGTTCCTCAAAGAATGGGGCAGTGTATAAGGTCATCATTTTCTCAAACTCCCTTATGGGGCTAAAACAGTTTTACAACCTTAATGGTGTTGGTTAAAACGACTTGTTAGGCTTATATCAGTCCGGCATTCATTGCATTAGTGTTGAGCTACACTGGTGTATATGTCATTTTCTCTGTTAATGAAGACAACAGATAATGCCTGGTAAGCTTCTGTCCAAGCTGCGATCACTTCTTCTGTAGCTGCTTGATCCAATACATCTTTCATCGCTTGCAGTAAGCACTCTCCTACAATCGGATATTGTTCTGGTAAAACATCGGTCTGAACATGGCGATGGGCAATCTTTTCTACCATTGCCTTAAGAGGAGGTAGATTGTCAATTTGACTGGCATAGCTATAAACTGCTGTAGCCAATCTTGCAGGCTGAGAACCATTTGCTTGAGCAGACATATCAAACTGTTCTTTAATCTCTGGATGCTTAGAGAACATAATTTCATACATTCGAGATGTAATTTTAGACCCGTGCTTTTTCAACATAGGGGCTGTAGACTTAACAATGTCTATCGTTTGTTGGCTAATCATAATCTCTTTCACCGAAATGATTTTTGACTAACACCAATTTAATCGGTCTGAAAATTAGTTACTATGAGCAAGCTCATACTTGGAGAGCAATTTTCAGGTAAATCGACCAAACCGTAGGGGACGCGTTCCAAACCTCCGGACGTCAAGTAAGACCATCATCGGATTTGGTTCCGAATTTCTAGCAATAGAAATACCCAACGTGGCATTGACGGATGAAACTGGAAGCCCCTACCATAAACGGTGCTTCGACTGCGCTCAGCAACAACTCCGTTTTGGTAGTGGGACTTCACAATACTACCAGGTGATAACCGTTACCACAGCTATTTTATTCCCCTGTTAGATAAAACTAACGAGGGTTTGTTTTTGGGCTGACGCGTAGAAGTGGTACAATACTGCCTTTGGTCGTAAGTGGAGCAGCGTATAAATGGCACACTATAAAACTGATGAAGAGCTACTTGAGATGCTATCGGAAGTTATCCTTGGGCTGAAGCGACTAGATAATGCAACGCCTAACCGCTCTAGAGAGCTAGCGATAACTAACCTGGAAACAGGAGGGCTATGGTTAGAAAAGTTGTTGAAAGAACAGGAGCAACCGGAAGAATAACTGGCTGGTAGGTCACTTTATGCAACCCCTAACCGAGAACCCCAGCCTAAGGTTAGGACTGGGGTTTTCTATACCTATATCTATATAGTTGCTGGAACATCAGTGCTGATAGGAAGTGTTCTTTACAACATCATCTTCTAAAACCCCTGCAATAATAGCAAGCAACTCATCGTCAGTCAGTTCTTCTTCAAACAGTTTTTGTAGGATTTCAGCGTTTTGAGTTTGCATAATGTCTTAATAAATTTATGTAAAAAATAACTGCTTACTAAAAAGAAGTGTATAACAGCCTACTCAAAAGTAACTTCATCCTTTGGAAAGAAGTTCTTGTAACTCGTAACTCGTAAGTATGTCTACTGGCTCCCATATCTTTAACTTTCTGGCGCACTACTCCCGCAACGTGCAAACGCGAATATGTTGACCTAAAAATAAAAAAACCCCCAATCCTCTATTTTCAAAGAACTGGGGGGAACTGGAGCATGGATATTTAGCAATTGATCACTCGTAATTCTTACCAACAACTCCATCATGAGTATCAACTGTGCTCAAATGAGCAAATCTTTGATAATTTCTCTATTATTAGAACAGTTTGTATAGGTTTCCTATTTTTATAGCCACTCTACCTTATTTCTCAATCCTTGCTTTTCGTGATCAGCACGTTGCTATCCTAAATGATTCTCCCCATAGATCACATGAAGCAAATGTCCCAAACACATTGGGAATAAAGTAACCATTGATTTGTGACTTTTGTCATAGTCTTTACCGAATGAAAATAGGATAGCAAGCGCTAGTCTCAAACTCTCACATAAAATACGGTAAAAGTAGCCCAAACGTTGCACTATTTTGTTGTCTTTTGTGAAATGTCACCTTCTTTCCCTTCCCTGCGCTTGTTACTTTATCTGGAATGGCTGTTATTGGGGATGAGTCTCTTGGCAGAATTCCTAATTCCCCCTATCTACCCATTCCACACTTCTCCTTGGTTCACTGTCTTGAGGATTGTTGTGTTTGGAGTCATGGGTTTAAGGCTACCAAAGCAGAACTTCAGTTACAAAGTTATCTATACGGTAGTAGAATTGGGAATTCTTTTGCTACCTGTGCTACCTGCTTTGACAAACAGTCATCTTCGCTGCGCTCCCCTGCTTGGGTTAATTGCGGTGATTCGCAGTTGCCAAATGTTCGACTTACAAGATCGTTTAATTGTTGCTGCTTTAGTATACATATCATACTTATACACAGAGTTCTTACGAATTAGCCAAACTCCTGTTTTCTTCAAAATGCCCTTGGGACAAGGAAGAGCATGTATCGGACCACCAATGCCACCGCCGCCTAACACAATTAATTTTATACTGAATAATGCAATTACTTTTGCTTTAACGTTGACTTTTGTATTGCTACTGGTTAATGCTGTACTAGCAGAACGCAGAAGTCGGCAAGAATTAGCATTTGTTCATGAGCAGCTACGCCAGTATGCTTTGCGAATTGAAAATCAGGCAACTTTACAAGAGCGCAACCGCATTGCTCGTGAAATTCATGACTCCCTGGGACATGCTCTCACAGCTCAGACAATTCAGCTAGAGAATGCTTTGCTATTATTGCCTTCTAATGTTGATAAAGCCATAGAGTTTCTCCAACAAGTCAAACAGCTAGGTTACCAAGCATTGCAGGAAGTCTCTCGTTCTGTCGCAACACTGCGAGCTGATCCATTACGCGGGAAGTCTCTAGAAAAGGCAATTGACAATCTCATCCGAGATTTTAGTAGCGCAACAACTCTCACACCAGAGTGCAAAATTAGCCTGACATCTCCTGTGACTTCTGAGGTGGGTACTGCTATCTATCGCATTTTACAGGAAGCACTGACCAATATATCCAAACATAGCGGAGCGACTGAGGTGAGTGTGCAGTTGCAAACGCAAACTGGAAGGATAAACTTACTTGTGGAAGACAACGGCAAAGGCTTTTATCCAGAACAAAACACCACAGGTTTTGGACTTCAAGGAATGCGAGAACGAGCAACTGCATTAGGAGGAAACTTTAATATTATGAGCAAACAAGGAGCGGGATGCCGCATTCAAGTCAGCATACTGATACTAGAGTCTAGTATGATAAATTCTGAACCTGCAACAAAAAATCCAAAATCCAAAATCTTATGATTCGACTGTTGCTGGTAGATGACCAAGTTATTATTCGTCAAGGACTTAAGAACCTACTGGAATCAAAACCTGATTTACAGGTGGTTGGTGATGCTGAAAATGGTCAACTTGCCATTGAAGCATTGCAGAGACTTTATGGAACACCATCGCAACCAGATGTCGTCCTGATGGATGTTAGAATGCCCGTGATGGATGGCGTTGCTGCAACTCGGTTGATTTGTCAGGGATTTCCAGAAATAAACATTCTGGTACTGACGACATTTGATGATGATGAATATGTTTCACAAGCCATGCGCTATGGAGCAAAAGGTTATCTGTTGAAGCATACACCGCTTGAGGATTTGGCTATCGCCATTCGAGCCGTACATCAAGGCTACACCCATATGGGACCAGGACTGTTTGAAAAAGCCCTAAATGCGCCTGAGATATCTGAACCAGTACACTCAGCCATTCCATCAGAACTAGCAGAACTGTCTCCTAGGGAGAAAGAAGTTTTAAGATTAATTGCAATGGGGTTGAGTAACCGCGAAATTGCTCATACACTTTACATCTCAGAACGGACAGTTAGAAATCATGTCACGAGTATTTTGAGTCAGTTGCATTTGCGCGATCGCACTCAAGCAGCCCTCCTTGCTAGTACTTTTCTCCCACAATTGGAAATTTGAGGAACAGGGAACACTTCGACAAGCCACTTCGACTACGCTCAGTGCTAGTCAGTGCATCCCAGGGAACAGGGAACAGGGAAAAATTACGTTTGGGATGGTAGAGTTTTAGGGATGTTTAGGTAGTAATGCCATAAAATTCTTGCAGCAATGGCACGCCAAGGACGCCAATTGTCTGCAATGGCTTCGAGTTGTTCTGGTGTTGGACGTACTGATAAGTTCTTGAGTTTTTGTAAGGCGATCGCCAATGCTAAATCACCTTTGGGAAAAACATCAGGGCGTTGCAGCGCCATCAGCAAGTAAATATCTACTGTCCAATCTCCAATACCTTTGATCCGCTTTAACTCAGTCCGGATAATTGTTTCCTCCATTGTCTCTAGCTTAACAAGGTCAAGCTCACCGTTTACAATAGCATTCGCCAATGCACGAGTGTACACAGTCTTTTGCCGACTCAAGCCAATTGCCTTTAACTGAACATCATCAAGTGTGAGAAAATTTTCTGGCGTCAGCGTTACTACCATTGCACACAAGCGTTCATAGATAGCCTTTGCAGAAGCCAAAGAAACTTGTTGTTCTAAAATGATACGCACAAGCGTTGGGAAACCAGCAATTCTATCCCACATTGGTGGAGATCCCAGAGTTTCGAGAACGTGAGCAAAATCCTTGTCGCGACTGGCAAGTTCCATCAAAGCACGGGCAAGAGTTTCTTGTGTGAGTGATTCTGAGATCAACATAAATACAGTAATAAAAATTTGACTTTAAGGTACCTTAGAATAAGCTAGCGTTCCAAATTGCTTTTTGATTGTGGTTATACTGCGTCCTTTCGTTGATAAACAGACAATACTAGATTTTGCCAAGCGCTACCCGCAGTTAGACATTGCTGCAGTAGAAACTTGTTTAACTTTTCTACACACCACGGCTGATGTTTATCAAGCCATAGACGCTCATTTTGCCCGATATAGTCTTTCAAAGGGCAAATTTACGCTATTGATGCAATTGTTTCAGGCTGACGAGAAAGGATTAACACCTTCTGAATGTGCTGAGAGAGCAGGTGTTACAAAAGCAACAATCACAGGACTCCTTGACGGACTTGAACGAGATGGATTAGTCAAACGCTTTCCTGATTCAGAAGACAGGCGGATGCTTCGTTTACAACTCACAGAACAGGGACGGGACTTGCTTTCTCAAATGCTTCCAGACCATTTTTGCCGCACCACCAACTTGATGGCAAATCTCACTGACACCGAAAAAAAGACACTCATCAAGCTTTTGAATAAAGTACGCGCTGGCACCTCAGCAATGCTTGACCCCTAAATAAAATGCTTGTCGATGATTGTTAGCTAGTGTAACCTATTAATTAGGAGGCTAACTATATGCCACCTAATCAAGTTTCGGAAAAACTCATATGAACAAGCTAAGCGTCAAGCAAAAAAACTGGTTGCTAACGTTTCATGTCGCCTTTGGAGGAATTTGGTTTGGTACTGCTTTATGCATGATCGCTATTGCTTTAAGCAACCGAAACACTCCCAGCGGTGATGAATTGTACGCTGTCAATGCAGTTATGAAGCTACTGGATGATTTTGTGATTATTCCTTCTGCTACCTTATCGCTGATAACCGGTGGATTACTCTGCTGGCTGACGATTTGGGGATTTTTCAAACACTACTGGGTTATCGTCAAGTGGATAGCAACCGTAACACTCATTGTTACTGGTACAATTTGGCTTGGTCCTTGGACAAATGCGATGACTGCTATCTCTAACGCAGAAAGGTTGCAAGCGCTGCAAAATCCGCTGTACGTATTTGACCAAAAGGCAGTACTTGTGGGTGCTATTATTCAGACTTCATGTCTTTTAGTCATTATTGGTATTTCAGTTCTCAAGCCTTGGGGAAGGCGAAAGATTAAAAAGCAGAAGAAACAGCCAGTCGCTTCTAATAGCTAGCAGCTTGAACTTTTGTCATTTTGTTGTGCTTCTTGTGCAAGTAATTTTTGTTTGCGTTCAATCCCCCAGTGATAGCCGCCGAGATTGCCATCCGTTCGCAAGACACGGTGACATGGTATAATCAGCGCTGTTGGATTAGCACCACAAGCACTACCCACAGCGCGGACTGCCTGAGGCTTACCAATTTCAGAGGCAATATCAGTATAGGTACGCGTTTCGCCATAAGGAATATTCTGTAACGCCTGCCAGACTTGTTTTTGAAATGCTGTCCCACGTACATCAAGGGGTAAATCGATGTGGGCTATGTCTCCTTTGACGAAATCAAGGATTGTCTGTACCCAGTCTCGGTGCATATCGTCATCACGTACGATTTGCGCTTGATTGAATTCACTAAGAAGAAGACGTTCTAGTTCATCTGCTTCATCACCCAATTTAACAGCGCAGATTCCTTTTTCTGTTGTTGCGACAAGCAGATATCCTAAATAACATGGAACGACGGTATAGGTAATGTGGATTCCTTTGCCACTACACCGATAAGTCTTGGGTGTCATTCCAAGTTGCTTTGATGCTTTTTCATAGAGTCGGCTACTTGAACCATATCCCGTGTCGTAAAGTGCATGAGCAATTTCCTCTCCTTGCTGAAGACGCTGTTTGAGGCGTTCGCTGCGAAGTCCATCTGCATATTCAAAAGGAGATACGCCCATCATTTGTTTAAAAACTCGTTGCAAGTAGCTAGGACTTATTCCAAAGTGAGAACTGAGTTCTGATAGAGTTGGGATGCGATCAACTTGTTCTTCGATGTATCGACAGACTGCCAAGATTTTAGCCTTGGTCAAATTCTCAACTATTTCATATTGTGGGTGACATCGCTTACAAGCTCGAAAACCTTCTGTTTCAGCCTCTTGTGGTGATTGAAAGAAACATACTTGGTTTTTATTTGGTCTTCGACTAGGACAAGTCGGGCGGCAGTATATGCTTGTAGAGGGAACACCGTAGAATAGTTTTCCATCGAAACTGGAATCTCTATTGAGAACTGCTTGCCAAAAAGTTTCTTCTGTGGTGCTGGTTTGTTGTAATTTCATTGATATCTCGTTAAGATATATCGCTCATGATTAAGGGCTTGAAGTAACACTAGATTAGACGTATGCACAAACTACGTTCTACCCGATTATTGCGATCAATATTTAAGCTTCTATAGCAATCCGCGTAGAGATTGTAAGAAAAACTTCACCCTCTAACTAAGTACGCTTCAGCAAAGTTGGGATTAATCGACAGTGCTTGACTAATATCGTGTCCGGTGAAAGACTTATCATTAAGACTGCAAGGGAGCAGGGGGGAGAAAGAGTTTTCACTCTTTTTGCACAGATGCACCGAATTATAACTAATTAGGCGGACATGATATAAAATCTTCAATTGCTTACACGAAGTAAGCAACTGCCATGTTGTTCCATTGTGTTACGGTAATGATGTACCGCAAGCAGCGCATAATATGGTAAGCAGCTTAAAAGAACTCATAGAAGAATCAGAACTGGTACATGTAGATGACCCAGAGGAAAGATTTACCATTAGCGGCGTAAGTTGGGAAATTTATGAGGCGCTGCTAGCCAAACTGGAGGATAATTCCCATTACCGTATTACCTACTTGGATGGGGTATTAGAAATTGTGTCGCCGTCAATTAGACATGAAAAAGTGAAAAAAAATCTGGCTATGTTGCTAGAGCATTATATGTACAGAAAGCGCATTAACTGTATACCTATGGGAAGCACTACTTTTAGAAATCAAGCTAAAAAAGCTGGTGCTGAACCAGATGAGTGTTACTGCATAGGAGAAGAAAAAAGCGTCCCAGATATTGCTATCGAAGTAAATATCACAAGCGGTAATCTTGATAAGCTAGAGACTTATCGGCGACTTGGTGTCAAAGAAGTTTGGATGTGGAAAACTAATGGACTCTATCTATACTATTTGCGAGAAGAAACTCCCAAGCAATTTATAGATACCTATGGATACGAGCGCATTGATACAAGTGAACTTTTGCCAGACCTAGACATATCATTGCTCTCTCGATGCGCTTTAATGACAAATTCACTTGAGTGTATCGACGAATTTGAGCAAGGCTTAAAAAACAATAAGTGAAACGTTATTGTGATAGCCTTTTTAGGCAATATGGATCTGATACCTCATCGCTATTGCTTTCAATAATCTAGATTCTTTTCCTGATAGAAACTTGCGCAAAGACACAAAAAATTTCTGTGTCTTTGCAGTTCATCTTAATATGTCGGAATTGACGGGTCGATTTCCTTACTCCAAGCAAGAATACCACCCTTTACATTCGTGCCATTAACTCCCGCTTCCTTGAGAATGCCAAGGGCTTTGGCAGAACGCATACCTGATTTACAATGAGCAATCAGGCGATGACCGTTGAGTAATTCCTTTACCTTCACAACGCCTGAACCACTTTCAATTTCTGACAAAGGTATCAAAACAGAACCAGAAATTTGGGCAATTTCGTACTCGTGCGGGTTGCGGACATCCAGCAGCACAAAATCATTTGTACCACTATCCAGCAATTGCTTCAACTCTTGAACTGTTATTTCTGACATTTCCATCTGCTGTTTGTCCTCTTGTGCTTTGGCTTGTGGGATACCGCAGAATTGTTCGTAGTCTATCAACTTTTCAATGACTGGACGAACTGGGTTAGGACGCAGCTTTAACTCTCGAAACTGCATGTTCAACGCATCATAAAGCAGCAAGCGTCCACTTAAAGTTGTCCCCTTACCAATTATGATTTTAACCGTTTCCGTTGCTTGGATGACACCAATAATTCCTGGCAAAATTCCCAAGACACCACCTTCTGCACAAGAAGGAACCATTCCTGGTGGTGGTGGTTCGGGATAAAGATCACGATAATTTGGTCCACCCTCGTAGTTAAATACTGTAGCTTGTCCTTCAAAACGGAAAATGGAACCGTAGACATTGGGCTTGTTCAGCAACACGCAAGCATCATTAACTAGATAACGAGTGGGGAAGTTATCGGTACCATCCACCACAACATCATAAGGTCTAACAATGTCGAGAGCGTTTTCCGAAGTCAGACGAGTTTCGTATAAGTCAATCTGACAATACGGATTAATCTCTAAAATTCGATTCTTTGCAGATTCAATCTTAGGTTTATTGATCCAAGACGTACCATGAATAACTTGACGTTGCAAATTGGAAGTATCGACAACATCAAAATCAACAATACCAATACGTCCAATACCTGCAGCAGCCAAATACAAAAGCAGAGGTGAACCCAGTCCACCTGTACCAATACATAGTACACTGGCAGCTTTCAGACGTTTTTGTCCCTCCAACCCCACTTCTGGCAAAATCAGGTGGCGGGAGTAACGTTCGTAATCATCTTTCGTCAGCTGGATTTCATCCAAATTAGGATTGAGCATAGCACTTTGATGAGCAAGAGCGAACTGAACAATTGAAAATATGCCCTATGGGCACGCTACGCCTTTCTATACACAAGACAGTTTATTGATCCTATCCAAAAACGACGTGTCTGGAGAGATTGTAAAATACTGTTAAATTTTGTTTTCAATTGCTTCTTGCTGAAACTGGTGGTTATCGTCTAAACACCAATTTTTGATGTCACTCGCTTTGCCATTTTGTACAGAAACAATAATGTAAGAGTATTCCTGCCAAGCACACTGACGGTCAAACTCTGAGGGAATTGCTGGATGATCAGTATGGGAGTGATAGATACCTACGATATTTAGGTTACGCTCACGTGCTTGCCTTTGTGCTTGTAACATGACTTGGGGGGCGATCGCGTACCTTTGCTTCTTACTGTAATCTAATGTGTCATCTTTAGGGAAATCTGCGGCTGTTTCTGCATTCCAAGCATTTTCTGTTGACATCACTTCTACCACAGTTTTGCCCTCGCTTGTCAGATGACCAAATATTATACCGCAACATTCTTCTGGGTAAGTGGTTTCGGCGTGGGTGTAGATGGTTTCTATGTGCTGTGGGAAGAGTTTGAGAATCATGAAAGATTTTTAACCGCAGATAGACGCTGATGAATTAAATGTATTGCCATTTTGTGGCTGTGATCAGAAATTCCTGACGAGCAGTTTAAATTCTACCTTAAGAAATTTACAGGTGGAACTCATCCTCATAATTAGGGTATTCCG
>NZ_CAWPKW010000396.1:0-22021 GCF_963888615.1 Brasilonema octagenarum UFV-OR1
GTGAGACAGCGCTGCAGGAGGGTTTCCCTCCGTAGGCGACTGCGAACCCGAAGGGACTTTGTTTGTGTAGCCGCGATTTCTAATCGCTTGGGTTAAAAGGGGGTTATAAAAGCCGATTTAGTATCACACGACATCAACAGTAGGAATAAGTAGTCGAACAGAATTAATTACACAATGTCATTGCGAGTGGAACGAAGTGGAGCGAAGCAATCACAAAGTCTCTGCGATTGCTTCACTTCGTTCGCAATGACAACTAACCAGGCGGACATGATATTAACCTTCCTCCAACAACCGTTGCAACGCCACCCTCATTTCTTCAGGAGTTGTCGTTGTGGTGCCAAACCGTCGCACCACAATACTAGCTGCCAAATTACCTAAAACTGCAGCTTCCCAAGCCGACGCCCCAACAGTTAAACCTAAAGTTAACGCCGCCACTACAGTATCTCCAGCACCTGTGACATCAAACACCTTCGTCCGATTAAAAGCTGGGATGTGAAATGCGCTACCCTCGCGGTTAAACATACTCATCCCTTGCTCACCACGGGTAATCAGTATATGTTGCGCCTGCGTCAACGCCAGCAAGTCTTGTCCTGCTTGAGTCAAAGTTGCTTCATCAGTAATTGCATAACCAACAGCAAGTTCTGCTTCCGGCAAATTTGGAGTAAACAATGTTCCTCCACGATACCGTTCCAGATGTTTTTGAGCATCCACAATAGTTCGAGAAGCAGACAGTGCTGCTGAAATCACAGGCTGAGTTAGAGTTCCATCCCCGTAGTCAGAACAGACAACGGCATCTACTTCATCAATACGTTCTTTAATATATTGAGATATCTGAACTTGTAAATCTAAGTCTGGCAAATCATCCGACTTTCGGTCTAAGCGAACAATCTGCTGTGTCACCGATTGACGCGAATGACCAGAAATTCGGGTTTTAGTCACTGTTGGGCGACTGGAGTCAACAAAAACGCCATCAGTATTGATTCCCGCAGCTTCCAGAAGACCACGTAGCGCTGTTCCCTGTTCATCTTTGCCCAAAAGCCCTACTGCCAAAACTTTTGCTCCCAGTTGGGCAAAATTATAAATCGCATTTGCCCCACCTCCTGGAACTTGCTTGGTGGTTTCATGGCGCAGGATCAACACTGGTGCTTCCCGAGAAACTCTTTCCACTTCACCTGTGAGAAACTCGTCTAAAGTCAAATCTCCGATAACCAGCACCCGTGCAGAAGCGAATTTTTCCAATAAAAAGAACAAGCGGTCAGCCGAAGCACGCAGTAAGATGGCAAAATCAGGGTCTAAAGACATAAAGCACAAGAATATTCAACACACAAGCCAATGATTCTACAACTCAAACCGGGAAATGGCGAGATGAGAAGTGATATCATGTCTGGCTATACTCTTGACGACCACGGGTGCGATTAACGTTCCCGCAAAATATGAAACAAGCACATTTTTCTGAGATTTCTCAAATAAAAACAGAAAAATCACAAATATTTTTTGTGGCTACTAGACAAAAAGGAGTAGTAATTAGATCTATGTTTCAATATAAGGGATATACAGGTGAACTTGAAATTGATATAGAAAGTGGAATGCTTTCTGGACGAGTGATTGATATTAAAGACGTTGTGTCTTTTAAAGGAAAAACTGTGGAAGAAACTCGTCAAGCATTTGAGGAATCTGTAGATGATTACTTAGAATTTTGCGCGGAATTAGGAGAAGAACCAGATAAGCCTTTCTCAGGTAAACTTCCTTTTCGCACATCTCCTGAGCATCACAGAAAAATTTTTATAGCTTCTAGAAAGGTTGGAAAGAGTATTAATGCATGGATGGATGAAACATTAGTCAAAGCGGCCGAAGAAATCATTCACGCTTGAGATAAAAGGTGAAAACAGTGTAGGAGTGTGGGAAAAGAGTGATTTCGCATTAACTTTTCCCTCCCTTTCTCCCTTTTTCCCTCCCTTTCTCCCTTTTTCCCTCCTCCCTTCTCCCAACTCCGGTGTCCCCTGCTCCCTTCCCCCTGCTCCCTGCTCTCTACTCCCGCCACTGCACTTGAACAAAATACGCCTGTCGTCCCCAAAGGTCACGCGTACGTGTGATATTTTCAATTTTGAGGTTAAAGGGAATGGAAGTTGTCAGGTAACGCTGTGCTAAAGCACCAATGTCAGGAGCGAGTTCAGCCGCTGTTGTCGTCGCGACTCCCAAACCTATCAGTTGCTCAATTAGTCCTCGCGGTAGCAGCAGATGCATCCCCACTGCTAGTCCTGCTGTCAACAGCATTTCTACTGATACATTTGTTCCACAACGGGGATGTACAGCCAAGTCCCATTCTCCGTTGGTGAGGCGATGTAGGGCGAGTGTGACTGCACGTCGCAAATCGCTGATATTAACTTCACCATAAAGATAGAATCCCCGCTCCGTGGACAAACCACCCAAGAGTTCGTTGTCAACTTGGAAATTGCTTGGTCTTGGTCTTCCTTTGGAAGCTTGGACGTTTTTTGATGCACTCAGAAGCCAAACTGTAGCGTGTTCTAGAGCATGAACCTGACGCAGCATTAAAATTTCTTTTAATCCAGGCAAAAACGACAGCTGTCTGAGTAAATCAGCATCTTGTGTGGGCTGAGGTACTGTAAAATCAGAATTGAAAAAGTTATAGAAAGACAAGCTACCAATAGCCGAAGCGGAAGTATTCATTGCTACACTGCTTCCTAAGCTAATAAACCAACAGAGATTTCTTTTTAATGTAGCGTTTTAGCCTGGAGATAGTTGCTAAATTTTGTTTACTATTTGGTTTTCTTTGATTGACTAAAGGCAAAATCTTAATAAGGACACATAGCAACGGCAAGGTTCTTCCACTTAAAAGCCAAGAAAGCTTGGTTTCTCTGCTCTGGTGGACAAACTTAAAAAAGAGCAAAGTTGCGCTTTCTGCCGCGCTTTTCGTGTCCTTATGCGTACAGTTGGAATAATCTGAGGAAATACAACCTCTACCCAAGACAACATAGTCGAGTACTCTGTGGTGCTTGATTTTGAGAGGTTTACACTTATACGTTAAGTTGTGAGGAGAACAATAAGTAACCAGTCAAAATGAGCTTGGCAGTATACTAGCAGTTTATCTATTCTTTTTGCTCAGGCCGAGGTAAAGTACAGCAATTAACATCATTCAGGCAGACTTTGCCCCATTGCAAAGCCCAGCGGACAAGAGCCACTCGGTTGTCGGTACCTGTTTTGGTGAGAATATTGCTGATATGATTGTCAACTGTACGCTTGCTTATTTCTAATTTACCTGCAATCTCTTGGTTAGTTAAGCCAGCGGCCACTAAATCGATAATTTGCAGTTCTCTGTCTGACAGACTAACGGGGGTCTGAGACTCGCCACCAGCCATAGAGTTACTTTCTCCTCCTTGGTATATGTACTCAATCGCTCTATCCCATTCTAGAAGATTCTTTTGTAGGTAGATGTTTCAAGTGTAGGCATAAATACTATTTTTCTTTGAGAGTTGGGTTTACAGTATCGGAGCAGAAGATAGAAAAAGATCAAGGTTGAAAATCCGAAATTATCAGGACGCTATCCCTGCTCCCCCCACACCATTACACTTCACCTCATCCCAAATCAGTTATTTATAAGTAATATTTATAAAATTTCAATTTAAAATAATAGAAATAATACTGATGGCAAATAAGCAGTGTTCACCATCGTTAATAGCTAAATTGATTCATAGAAATTGCTATTTCATTGTATGAACGATTGCCGACATAGTGACACAAATCATTGTAGATTTTATACTGGCAAATCCTAATCCAAAATCTGAAATTCAATGAGTAATCCCCGTGTTTTGTGCCTGGGTGAAGTTTTATTCGATTGTTTAGCTGATCAACTGGGGCGAAAGCTAGAAGAAGTTGAGTCATGGACTGCCTACCCTGGAGGAGCACCAGCTAACGTCGCCTGTGCTTTAGTGAAGTTGGGGACACCAGTGGCATTTATTGGTTGTGTTGGTGAGGACGCACCAGGTAATGAATTGGTAGAATTGTTAGAAGAAGTAGGTGTAGCTACAACTGGAGTACAGCGTCATTCTACAGCACCAACGCGGCAAGTAAATGTTGTGCGTTCTCTTGAGGGCGATCGCACTTTTGCTGGATTTAAAGATTATGAAACTACAGAATTTGCTGATACGCGCCTCAAAGCCGATCAAATACCGAAGGAGTTATTTCAAGCAGCAGATTTTCTGATTTTAGGTACTCTGGGACTAGCGTATCCTGAAAGTGCGCAAGCAATTCACCGCGCACTTCAAATGGCAGAGCAATATGATGTCAAAATTTTGCTCGATGTCAACTGGCGTCCGGTATTTTGGACAAATCCTGACATTGCTCCACAAAAAATTCAAGAATTATTTAAGTATATAGACTTTATCAAACTTTCAAAAGAAGAAGCAGAATGGCTATTTGATACCGCCGATCCAGGGGTAATCACTTACCGACTTGGCACCGTTGACGGTGTGCTGGTAACTGATGGAGAACATGGCTGCGCCTACTGCCTTGGGGAAAACGAAGGTAAATTACCTGCTTTTTCTCCCTCCGTCGTTGATACAACAGGTGCAGGGGATAGCTTTGTTGCTGGTTTCATGCACCAGCTGCTGAGTCATGGTATTCAAAGCTTAAACGATTCAGAAACCGCCAGAAAAATCGTGAAATATGCAAGTGCAACGGGGGCATTAACGACGATGAAAGCGGGGGCGATCGCCTCTCAACCCACAGCAGATGAAGTGGAAGCTTTTCTGGCTTCGCATCAAGTTTAGGGGATACAGCAATCCTAGATAAGTCGTGAACAAAAAAAACGTAGACGCGGAGCGGTGAGACAGCGCTGCAGGAGGGTTTCCAACGCCAGATACCTGGCTGTCGGGAAACCCTCCCGCAGTACTGGCTCCTCCGTAGGCGACTGCGTAAGCGCAAGCGCACGCTAAGAGCGTTCGCGCAGCGTCTCCGTAGGAGATACGCGTAGCGTCTCCGCAGGAGATACCCGAAGGGCAGTGGCTCCCCTACACCCCTGTGTTTGTTGAAAGAATAACCAAATAACTCCCAAACAGTGCCCACCAAGCTCTTATAAATGCCATCATAGTTATGATTAGAACTCATTGGAGATAAGACAACGGTTTACGCACGCCCTCTAGCACGTTTAATTGAACAACTCCAACGCTTACCTGGAGTCGGTCCTAAAACTGCCCAGCGTCTGGCATTACATATTTTAAAGCGACCAGAAGCAGAAGTTGAGGCTCTGGCGCAAGCTTTGATTGAGGCAAAAAAACAAGTCGGTTTGTGTTCTGTTTGTTTTCACCTATCTGCTGAACCAGTTTGTGAAATTTGCCGCAACCCAAACCGTGACAACACGACTCTGTGTGTGATAGCAGATTCCCGTGACCTGATTGCTTTGGAAAAAACCCGTGAGTTCAAAGGCAAGTATCATGTCTTAGGTGGGGTGATTTCTCCAATTGAGGGCATTGGTCCAGAACAGTTGACTATCCAAGCTTTGGTGCGAAGGGTGAGTCAGCACAAGCCTCAAGAAGTGATTTTGGCAATTAGTCCAAGTGTGGAAGGTGAAACAACAACACTGTACGTTGGTCAATTACTAAAGCCATTTACCAAAGTGACGCGGATTGCTTTTGGTTTACCTGTGGGTGGGGATTTGGAGTACGCCGATGAGGTGACTTTGGCAAGAGCTTTGGAAGGTCGAAGAGAGTTAGATTATTAACCTGTTAAAAACATTCGTTGTGATGCCCTCTTTGAGCTCATCAAAGCCCCTTCTAGCGTTATGAATACAAAAGCGCTTGGGGAACGGTGATAACTCAAATCCTCATTTTCTCAGCATTGACCAAAACGTGGTCACATCAAGATGGCTGACCGCTTTTTCTCTGATTTAGTTCCAACACGCCTGAATGCGTGCAAGCAATCTATCCAAATTGATGGGCTTACGGATAAAATCATCAAACCATATATCTAACTCTTGCATACTACTCATCTGTTGAGTACCTGTAATCAGCAAAATAGGAATGAAAGGTAACTTCTCATTTTGGCGGATACATCGGGCTAACTCATAACCGTTCATTTTAGGCATGATCACATCTGACAAAACTAAATCAGGTGGCGAAGCCTCTATTTTTGCTAAAGCTATATTCCCATTGTTGGCTGTATCAACGTCGTAGCCCTCTTCTTCTAAAGCAGTTTGAAGCAAAGCCAGATTGAGTTCACAATCGTCCACTACTAATATTCGACGACGCCCAGATGATTGCATAGATGCATACCCTTAATTCATGGAATTACAAGATTGTAGTATTTATACTCATAAGATTGAGCTTGACAAAAAATCTTAACATCTAAATCATTTTTTGGATAGGTGGCTAAAGTTTGATCACTTCCGACAAAGTCCAGAGTCAAACTAAAACAACAACAAGTAAGGAGCATTAAATGAGTGACCAGCTACCTACGCAGTTATCAAGGTTACATAACGAGATTTGTACGCCAACTGAAACACACCGGTTTTAGAAGTGAGAGACTCTGACTCCCTTAATACCGTTCACTTTAAGGTTAATACAAATAGCCAGCACCGAAAGCAGAAATTTATCTGGCGGGGGTAAATAATTGTAAAAAAATCATTTGTATCAGGCATATCATTAATTTTTGTATTAAAAATCACAATAAAACTTGACAACTGATAACTGATAACTGTTGAGTAGTGTGTTCAAAATAAACTTGTTTATTGATTGTTAATCATCACGGTGATCACTAGAAAATATGCAATTTATACGTGTCTTCGCTTAATTATTCCTTTTGATAGTTGCAAAAATACTTCTGTAGTCAGATTTGTGATCATAACTTTAATTTCTCCACGAAGATTACAGCATCTTACCCTATTTTCTCGCTATAGTCGTTTTCAGTATTGATGATGCAATTACAGTGGAGCAGTCACGTTGATCAAAATTCACAAAAAGTAGTTCCACCAAACATGACAATTTCCAGTAACATAATTTTGTATTGTTTGAAAACCAATTTAAACTTATTTGACTCAGCCTGAGAAACTGTAAATTGCTAATTTAATTACCCACTTTAACTAACAATACTGGTAACGAGTATGACGCGCTCTCCAAATTCAGAAAATGAACAAGAGCCTAAGAATCGTCGTTTGTGGCTCCTTCTGTTAGGACGTACTAGTATTGTTTTCGGAGTGATTTTATTAGCTGGAATTGCAGGTGGTGTTTTGTGGGCGAGGAACTATGTGTATAAAGATTTGGCACCATTAGTAGAAAAAAATCTTCAGCAACTGGTTGGAAGACCAGTGAAAATAGGATCAGTTGAGCGATTTTCCCTTTCTAGCCTGAGATTTGGCTCGCTTTCAATACCAGCAACTCCCACAGATCCAGACACCGTTGCAGCAAAAGCTGTGGAAGTAGAGTTCTCCCCCTTGGAAGTTATCTTCAAACGGACATTGGGGTTAAATGTCACTTTAGTTCAACCTAATGTCTACCTTGAACAAGATAAGCAAGGGCGTTGGGTGACAACTCAAATTAAGACAGGAGAAGGAAAAAGTGTTATTCAAACTGAGTTGCAGACACTAAAAATTCAGAATGGGGATGTGGTGTTAGTGCCAAAATCAACACCAAATACACCCAAAGGTTCAGTTGCTTTAGATCAAGTGAGTGGAACTGCTCGATTTTTGCCGAAAAATGAAGGAGTTACCTATGACATTGGTGCTCAACCAACCAGGGGAGGGACAGTTAAAATAAGCGGAGACACACGACTGAAATCACAACAAACGAACCTCAAGGTACAAACGCAGAATTTTCTAGCATCTGATGTTAGTCGATTAATTGAGTTACCAATTGTTTTGGAAGCAGGTCGTGTGGGTGCTGACTTAACGGTACAATTACAGCCGGATCAGCAACAACCCAATAAGCAGGAAATAGCGATTAATGGAACGGCTGTTGCGAATCAAGTCACGGCTCAAGTTCAAAAGGTTCCCCAAAAGTTTATCAATTCCAATGGCAAATTAACCTTCCAAGGGCAGACAATTACTCTAGAAAATCTCAGCACGAACTATGGCAAAGTTCCGACTTTGGTCAATGGATCTCTCAATACTCAAACAGGTTTCAACATTTCAGCTCAGGTAAAGCCGGTTAGTGCGAAAAATGTTCTCGATTCGCTGAAAGTGAATTTACCCGTTCCGGTTGCTGGAGAAATACAATCAAACATTCAGTTGCAAGGATCAATTCAACAGCCAATTTTGAGCGGAACAGCAAGCAACACAAAACCCATTCAAGTTGACCGCGTTGTATTTAAGACTATTAGCACTGGCTTTCGTCTGAGTGTATCTCAAACTGCATCTACTCTTGCCGTTTCTAACCTGCAGATAATTCCTGCAACAGGTGGACAAATTACAGGTGGCGGTGAAATTCCACTCGCAGCTAATCCCCAACAAGGTGGAGCGAAATTTAACATTCAAGCTGAAGGGATTTCAGCAGATGCACTGGCAACTTCGTACGGCTTTACTCCCCCCACAACTATTGGTAATGTATCAGCGAAAGCTGCAATTTCTGGTTCACCAAGCGGTGGTAAACAACCTTTGGTGCTTGATATTGCCAGCGTTCAAGTGACGCCACCAGCCGGAGGACAAGTCACCGCAAACGGTCAAGTTCAACTTGTCCCTCAAGGTAACGTTTCGTTAAATGTTCTAGCTCAAAATTTACCAGGAAATGCGATCGCCCAAGGTTATGGCGTTTCAGTTCCCTTCAATATTGGTGGTATATCCGCCAACGCCAAAGTCTCTGGTTCTCTTGGTTCTGGTTCACTTGGTAAGCAGCCGTTACAAGTCAATATTGCCAGCGTTGAAGCCAGGCCAGAAATCGGAGGCAAAATTACAGCAAACGGTCAAGTTGAGTTGGCACCAAAAGGCAGAGTTTCGTTAAATGTCCTAGCTCAAAATTTACCAGGTGATGCCATAGCCAAAGCTTACAAAGCTTCACCCAATTTCACCATTGGTAATATATCAGCAAACGCTAGGACTTTTGGCTCACTTGGCAATCTCCAAACAGTCGCACAGGTGCAAGCACCCACAGCCACTTATCCTACCACTGGGCAAGTTGTTGTCAATCAACAGGGTAATAGTATTCTCTTGCGAGATGCTGTTGCGAGAGTGGCAGGTAGTACAATTAGGGCGAGAGGTCAGCTAGCACAAGGTCGCTGGCAAGCTTTTGTGAATGCACAGCAAGTTCAATTGAGTCGTTTTGCACAAGTACCACCCCAGGTTCAAGGGGGAGTCTTAAGCAGTCAGTTGAATTTATCGGGAACCACCGCTTCCTTTCAACCGTCAACGATTCAAGCTTCTGGACAAGCAAACCTCAGTGGTGTGGCAGGAGGTACGGTTAACGTCAGAAATATTAATCTTGATAATGGTCGCTGGCAAGCAGCTGCTAATATTTCTCAAGTTCAACTCAACCGTTTCTCCCAACAACTGCAAGGACGACTTAATAGCAACTTACAGTTAGCAGGAACAACTGAATCTTTTGCGCTTTCAAATATTCGAGTTGCAGGACAAGTCGGCTTATCACAAGGGTTATCGCTGCTTGCACAACCAATCACAGCACAAGTTCAGTGGAATGGACAACAGATTATTCTTCAACGTGCAACTTCTCCCGGATTGAGTGCTAACGGTGTTGTTGCTGTTCAAGTACCAGAAACGGGTACACCTCAAGTGACTGGTTTCAATCTCAATGTCCAAGCGCGGAATTACAATCTCCAGAAAGCGAGCGGTAATCTTCCTGGTAAGATAGCGCTGAAAGGACAACTTGATTTTACAGGACGAGTCACAGGTACTCCAAGTGCACCATTGCTTGGTGGAAACATCCGGTTGGAAAATTTAAATGTCAATGGTTTAGCGTTTGACCCGACTTTAGCTGGAAACGTAAGATATCAGGGAGGACAAGGAGGACAATTGCGACTGGCAGGTAGGCAAGACCAAGTTGCAGTTGATATTAGTCCGAACAATCGCCCAACTTCATTTTTATTCAAACGTGGTGAGGCAGTTGCAACTGGTAGAACAGAGGGAGACAACTTGCTCGTTAATGTGCGAAGTTTTCCTATAGCTCTTGCTGAGGGATTCATTCCTAACAATACGTTAAAACCTCTAGCAGGACAAGCATCTGCCAATTTAACGGTTAATCTTAATAACTATAGCGCGGCGGGAGATGTGGCGATCGCCGAACCTCGTCTTGGTCGAGTCACAGCAGACGAGTTTCGAGGTAACATCAGTTATGCTAATGGTGCTGGTAGCTTAACAAATGGTCAATTGCAGATAGGAGATAGCAGCATTGCCCTGAGTGGAAATGTGAAAACAGGAAACAACCCCCAATTTCAACTCCAAGCTAACTTTGACCAAACGAAAATCCAAAGACTCTTAGAAGCATTCAAAGTTTTTGACTTTGGGGATTTTGGTGGAGGGTTGCAAGGTCCACAATTGGCGGGTTCAGGAGTTTTGCAAACAAAGCCTGTTAGTTTGCCAGATGCAGATTTGCTCACACAGCTAGAGTTTTTCTCAAAAATTCCCACCCCAGTTGCACAACAGCAACAACAGCAAAATCAACCAACAACTTTGCCCACACTAGCAGAATTACAAGGTACTCTTAGTGGAGGAATTGAAGTTGCTGGTTCTTTACAGTCAGGGTTGAATGCTAGCTTTAATTTTGAGGGCAATAACTGGAAATGGGGTGAGTACTCAATAAAAGATGTCATAGCCAGAGGCACTTTTGCAAATGGTATTGTGACACTATTACCCTTGAGTGTGGACTTGAATCCAGGACTTGTAGCTTATTCCGGGCAGTTAGGAACAGAACAACTGTCCGGACAGGTGCGCGTGACAAATTTACCTTTATCACTTGCACAGCCTTTCATAGACAAATTACCAGTTGATGTTACAGGGAATGTGAGTGCTGTCGCTACATTGGGTGGTAATTCAAAAGACCCCAGCGCGATCGGAGAATTGACACTGGTGGATGGTACTATAAATCAACAGCCAGTGCAAACAGGGCAATTAAATTTCAACTATGGCAATGCTCGTTTGAATTTTGGTAGTACCTTGTTGTTAACTGGGACAGAACCTGTTAATCTTACAGGAAACATACCTTTTGCTTTGCCCTTCGCTTCAGTTCAACCAGATAGCGATCAAATCAGGATCAACGCCAAAGTGCAGAATGAAGGATTAGCTCTGTTAAACTTGTTTACCAATCAACAAGTCAGTTGGGTGGATGGTCTAGGGGAAGTTAATGTAGATATTCAAGGAACTTTAAAGCAGCCAATTATTAACGGAGTCGCCAGAGTCGATAATGCGACAATTGAAGCTCAAGCCTTAACCGAACCCTTGACAAATGTAACAGGAACGCTGCAATTTAATGGCGACACACTATTGGTTGAAGGTCTTCAAGGGCAATACAATAAAGGTAACGTGACTGCTGCGGGAATTCTGCCCATTTTTGCAAATCAAGCAGCACAGCAGCAAGCTGCAACAAATCCTCTGACTGTATCGGTGAACAATCTGAATTTCAAGCTTCAAGGGTTGTATGAAGGGGGTGTCACTGGTGATGTTGTCATTGGTGGAACAGCACTATCTCCTAATGTTGGTGGAAAAATTACCCTAAGTGATGGTCAAGTTGTGATTGGACAATCGAATACAGCGAGTACAAAACCATCAGGTACAAAAAAGACAACCGATAATGCAATAAAGACTTTCACCATCCAACAAACACAAACGGGACAAGCTACAACACCTGATAGTCCAACAACAACATATGGTCTTGAACCAGAAAATACACAAGGTAACACCGCAGCCAGTGCCACTCCACCAAATTTACCTATAACGTTTAATAATTTACAGCTTGTTCTAGATAAAGGTATTCGTGTCTCCACTCAGCCGATACTCGGCGGCTTTGTACCAGGAGGTCAACTCAGTCCTTCTATACTCAGCTTTGACGCCAAAGGTGATCTGACTATCAATGGTCCATTAGCCAAACCTCTTCCCGATGGAGTTATTCGTCTGACGGGAGGACAAGTCAACTTATTTACAACTCAGTTTACCTTAGAACGGGGTTATGAACAGACTGCGGAGTTTACGCCCAGTGGAAAACTCGACCCCGACTTAGATGTGCGGCTTGTGGCAATTGTATCGGAGACATCAGGGGGAAGAGGTAGTCGCATTTTGAGTTCTCCTTTTTCTAGCGAAATTAGTATTAGTGATGATGATGAAGATAAGCCTGGAACTTTACGTACCATTCGCGTTCGCGCCAGAGCAACAGGACCAGCGAGTCGATTGTCAGCTGGTAATCTGGAACTAACTAGCGAACCGAACCGCAGTGAGGGAGAAATTATTTCCTTATTAGGCGGTTCTGTTATTAATAGCTTCGGTCAATCAGACGCAACAACTGGAATTGCGACCCTCGCTGGTTCTACTATATTTGGTAGCTTACAAGGAAGAATTACTGCGATCGGACAGGCGATCGGCTTTAGTGAATTTCGTATCTCTCCTACCTCTGTTTCCAAGCAGAGCAAAAATGAATCAGTTCTCGGCTTGACAGCAGAAGGTGTATTTGATTTAAGTAAGAATTTCTCTGTTTCCCTATCACGGGTTTTCTTAGCCGATGAATCTTTCCGTTATAACGTTATCTATCGAGTCAATGATGATGTTCTTGTGCGAGGTTCAACTAGTTTCTCAGACGACAGTCGTTTGCAAGTTGATTATGAGACACGGTTTTAGCTAAGTTTTGGCTCAGGCCCGATCGTGAAATAGTATGCTAAAGCCACAAGGTTTTTAACTTACTTTTTCACAAACATGACAATCACAGTTTCATCGTTGGTACAGCTGTCTTTGGGGAGTATCCCACCAATTTTGCAAGAACATCTTTGTCTGCAGCGAACGAAAGTCTAAACTCCACAGATAAACAATCAACTACTTTCTCCCAGTAGACCTCTCCAAAAATGATTTTTAGTGCAAGCGCGGTAAAGGTTTCATAGCCATTTTTGGAGAGGTCTAGTATAAAAAGTAGTTGAGTCCAAAACTGATGGGGATAACCTCAAAAAGATTATCGGTTAACTTCCTTGCAATTACTATTTTATTTTTGTGCCAATAATTGATTCCTCTTTATCCATTATTAAAAATTTAGAACTATTAATTCTCATAATTTCATAAATTTCTGGCATAAACACAGAACCTAAAGTGGCTACTATATCTGCTATATAAATTTTAAAAGCTAGTGGTATTCTTAAATTCAAATATGATTTTGGCATACTTCTAACATTTAAATACAATTTTTTTTGATTCACGTACCATACCCCAGTAAATTTATTACCTGTTAGAAGTTCTTTAGGTTTAGAGAAAAGGAATGTTTGAATCTTGGTTTGTTCATAAGTCATATCATCTTTAAATTCAATAGTGACTTTTTCCGAAGACGTATTAAAACGCCATTTTCCCAAAAGTAAAATTTCTATTTCTACATCAGAATGCTTACTATTATTCATGTCTATCCTCAAATGAGCTTTGTTTTACTTATCGGTATTATTAAGAAATGTGCGATTAACGGATAAGTACAGTTCAGTTACAAATTTTGACACGAGAAAAGAATAAATGCATCTGCCAAACTAACCAAGATCCGACTCGCCATGCTCCCATAGAAAGGTGTTCTGCAGATGACTTTGGGGATAAATCCAAGGTTGAATGCTCATAGTGCAACCATTGCGCTGGTAGATGTCCTATGGGTGTTGTGGGGGATAATTCAAAAGTTAGTTGATCATAATCTAACCAGTTTCCCTGTTTTCGCCAACCAAGGCGATCGCCGAGTCTCTTTTCTGCTTCATAGTCTACTTGACTACCCATTTCGCTCCAAATACTTTGCTGAACACTGAAGCCGAAATAACCATGACTGTATTCTTCCCACAGTTGATCAATAGTCTGGAGATCTTTACAAGAAAAGTTATCAATATCTTCCTTATAAACTTCATTCCAATAACTTTTACCTATGACTTTTAGCATTAATGTAGTGGTTTCAATGTCAGCTTCTTTCCACTTCTGCTGGGCAAGAAGACTTTGCAATTTGGTATAATCGATGTTATTTTTCTTTTTAACCCACATTCCGCAGGTGCGATCGTCATTAGTCAGTCTTGTTAATCCAGTACCTTGAGCAGTAGGGAAAGACGTCATAGGAACAAAATTTGTTTCTGCTATCCCTATCTCTTTTCTTCGTTCGGTAAATTGATTGGAGATATAGTTAGATATTGAATTAATGTCTTTGTTTATAGAGAAGAAATTATCGGCTGAATCAAAATTATGAATTTGCCAATCTAGTAATTGACATTGAATAAAAGCATCTTTTAATCTTTCTTTTTTTTCATAACTTGATACCATAAAGTCTAGAAACGTTTCAGAAATTGCGTCAGTTTCTTTTGGAATTAACAAATTAGACTGAGACTCGAAAATATTATCTGCCAATTTTTTAATTTCTCCAACAGTTGAGTAAAAATCTTCATCTACTTTTACGACTTCATCTATTAACGATTGAAAGGGATTAAAGTAATCTTGTAAATATTTTTCAAAATTGATTGCAGTCTCCGCTATTTCTACTATTTCTTTACGAACTTTCTGGGCTTTTCTTTGATATTCGTAAATTTCTTGATAAACTTCCAAATCTTTGGCTACTTGTTGGACAATTTGCTTTTGATTTTTGGTATCTTCTGCCAGAGTTTTCAGTCCTTCACTAAGCAATTTTATTTTTTCTAACATCAAAAAACAAGCATTACTCAAGAGTAAAACTGCTTTAAGATTCTCTTGTCTTTCCCATTTTAATTCATCGAGTATTTTTTGATTTTTATAATTTTTGATTTCTAGTTTTTTTATTTCCTTCTCTAAATTTTCTATTTCAAGGTATTTTTGAATAAACAGTTTTTTAAAATCATCAGTCAGCTTAACCAAAAAAAGTTGATAAGTTACCTTATATTTTTCTAGAAAATAAATAAGATGAGTATAATCTTTTATTAATAGTTGGCTTTCTTTAAAAATTTTATCCTGACTAATTTTTTCTTTCAGCTTAATTATTCCCCAAAGCTGATGATGTCGAACACCTTCTTGAATTAATCTTCGACGTTCTTTAATCTTTTTTTGAATAGCTTTTAATCTGCTATTTTTTATAAGAGGTAATTTGTATGTTCGTTCATAAATCGTAATTTTTTTGTAAGTAACTAGTTGTCTTTGCTGTTTAGTAAGCATGACCTTGATTCTAAAAAAGGTTCTATGGCAAAAATTTGAAGTTCATTTAGAAGCTTGCCATTCAACATGAGCATCACCAGTTTTACTTCTAACAGATTGCAAAGAGTTTTTGCAACAGAACCCTAAACTCTGATCCATTTCAATACGTTGCGATCTTTGTCATAGCGGTAAGTCACGCCATCCTTGGTTGTGATAGTCTTGCCAAGGCTTCCCTTGCTTCTAATGGTGTTTACATTAATGCCTGTTAATTGTTGCATTTCCTGATGAGAAAATCCTGAAATTGTGCTGGTTTCTGGTTGACTTAATGATTGGTCTTGTAGTGAAACATCTATTGTAATTTGAGGGTTGTCGGGAGAGTTAGTAATGATTTCGTTGACTTCTGTAATTTGAGGGTTTTCGGGAGGGTTAGTAATAATTTCGTTGGCTTCTGTAATTTGAGAGTTGTCGGGGGAATTAGTAATAATTTCGTTGGCTTCTGTAATTTGAGAGTTGTCGGGGGGATTAGTAATGATTTCGTTGGCTTTTTGAAGGCGATAATCCTGAACAGTCAAAAGTCGCCAACTGGAATCTTGTGAAAGTTCTAAAACCCATTGATGGTAATTAAACAAACTTTCTCGATGTCCTACACTGATAAAAGTTGTTTTCGTTGATTGTAATTGTTCATATAAATTGCCTTCATTTGTCAAATCCAAAGCGCTGGTTGCTTCATCTAAAATAGTAAAGCTGGGATGAGTAATCAACAATCGTGCAAAAGCCAAGCGTTGTTGTTCTCCCAGCGATAAAATATTCTCCCAAGCGACTTCTGTATCAAAGCCTTCGACTCGATTTAGCAAGTTTTGCAAGTTGACTTGTTGCAGAACTTCTTCAAGTTCTTGATCGCTCATTTGACGAGTTGTATGAGGATAGAGTAATTGTTCGCGCAATGTTCCCAAAATAATATAAGGACGTTGGGGCAGAAATAAGAGAGATTCTAGGGGAGGACGTACCAAACGACCAGTTCCTGCGTTCCACAAACCAGCGATCGCTCTCAACAGAGAACTCTTACCTCGTCCACTCGGTCCAACAATCAATAAACCTTCTCCCGGTTGAACAGTAACTGACAAATCTTCGACGATCACCTGTTCATAGTTTGGTGTTTGTAAGGTAACATTCTCAAAAGCCAGACGGTTTTCTTCTATTGTTTGAATGGTACTCACATTCTCTGGCTGTTGCGTAACAGCTTTCAACGCACCAGACAACTCAGCTAAACGTTCAACATAACTGGAAAATCGTCCGGAAGTTGCAAATTCTCTAATTAATTCTGCCATAGCACTGGCAAACAGATTACAAGCTAAACTGGCTTGACCAACTTCTCCAAAATCAATTTCATCTCTAATGTGTAAAGGTCCGAGTACTATAAATGGAAAGATTTGGATAATAGCCTGATATCCTCTGTTAAAAATATCCTGAGTTCTCTCCCAATTAATCTTGCGTTTAGAACTTTGAATAATTTTAGAAAATCTTCGCTGAATGATATTTAATTCTTTTTTTTCTCCCTGAAAAAAAGCTATTGATTCACCATGATTACGAATATGAGTCAGACTGTAAGTATAGTCTGCTTCAAATTCGAGTTCCTCTTGATTAATCTTATTCAATTCTTGAGCCAAGTAAACAGCAATTAAATTGCCTATTATCGTATAAGCAACCAATACAATTGCAACAAATTGGGAAAGAGACCAGAGAATTATTAAAAAAGTAGCCATTTCTAGCACTTTTTCTAGGAAAGTAGCGGAAAACGAGAGAGCATTTCTGGTCAGAGGTTCAATTTCTTGGGAGATTCGTTGATCTGGATTATCAACATCGGATTTAAAGTTGATTTTATAATAAGCACGATGGCTCAAATATTTTGATAAAATATGATTATTTAGCCATTGGTACCAATCAAGAGCGATTTGTTTTCTAACAAATTTAGAAAATCCTACTAAGAGCGTTACGCAGACAAGGGCAGCACCATAAACCAATAACGTATCAACAAATTTCGTAAAATCTTTTTCTTCAACGATGACATCAACCAAATAGCGACTAACGAAGCTATTAAAAGCAGTTACGCCCACAAGTGCGATGATTAATAATATCAGGATAATGAGCATTACCCATGAACGAATCACATCTGAAAATGCTCTTCCTTCTGCCTCTGTTGGATACCAGTAAGCTCCTGTGAGCGCTCTGACATTCTGCCAAAATTGATTAAAACCCGGAGAAGAATCATTCGTTGAAGTTTTCTTAACAAAAGTTGTAGATTGCATATTTTAAAAATTAGTTTAGGCTTAATACAACGATAATTTCCATTAGTTCTTTGGTAAAATTATTTGATGGTGTTTAATAATTCTGTGGCTAAGATTTTTACATTGGGTTCATAAAGCATTCGACCGTGGTTTCCAGGTACAGATATCACCTTGACAGGGTTTTGAGTGTATGCTAGCCATCCCCAATCGGGTAAATCGTAATTGGAAATAGCTTGCAGTTCTTGTAAAACAATTTCATGAATTTCTTGAGCGCGAAATAAAATAATAGGAGCAGAAATTGGATACTTGGGCTGATAATTTGCGTAATTAAGCGTCAGAGCTTTCATCACTTTCATATTAGTTTTTAGTAAAGAAAGAGTTGAGTTTTCCGGTAGAACGTTATGTCGGTATAAATACTCCGCCGCCAAATCCCAACGGGCTTGATCGTCGCTTTGAGCAGCTAAATCATCGTATTTCAAACCTAAAGAAACGCCCTTTAATGCTTCAATTCTTTGAATCAATTGCCAAATCCAATCAATATCTGCTCTATCAGTTATATACTCAGGGTGAGAAACGAGTCCGGCGTCAAAGATAGCCAGTAAACCCACCTTTTCACCTTGCTGTTCTAATTGAGCAGCCATTTCAAAAGCAACAGCACAACCTGAAGAGTATCCTGCTAGTATATATGGACTTGTCGCTTGCTGCTGACGTAATAGCGAAATCAGTTGAGTGGCATGGGCTGGTACTGAATCAGGGAGTGCATTCAGTCCGTCTCTTCCTGGAGTTTCCAGTCCATACACTGGTCGTTCATTTCCTAAATGAATTGCCAAATCTCTAAAATAGAAACCGTGTCCGTTTGCGCCAGGAAGACAAAATAGAGGGACGGCATCTCCTTGAGGTTGGAGTGAGAGTAAATCGGGATGGGACTGTTGAACTTTAGTATTACAAAGTTGTTCTGCTAGTTGAGCAATAGTAGGATTTTGAAATAAACTACTCAAGGAAAGTTCTTGTTCAAACACCTGTTGAATGTTATTGAGTAATTTCATCGCTAATAAAGAATGACCACCCAAGTCGAAAAAGTTATCATGAATGCCAATTTCTTGACGTTCGAGTACAGCAGACCATACTTGTGCTAGCTGTTTTTCCACTTGATTGCGCGGGGCTGTATATGAGCTTCCAACTTCAAAATTGGGAAGAGGTAAAGCTTTACGGTCAATTTTGCCATTGGGAGTTAAAGGCAATTCATCTAGTAAGATGATCTGAGCAGGTACCATGTAATCAGGTAGACGGGATTTGAGGTGATTTTTTAGTTGGGTAGACAAATCAGTGGTCATTCCCGTTACATAGGCAATTAAAGTCTGGTTATTCTCAGTTTTATATAAGGTGACAACTGCTTCTTTAACTAATGGATGTTGTAATAAAATTGATTCAATCTCAGCGAGTTCAATTCTAAAACCTCTTAGTTTAATTTGATCGTCAATGCGACCGAGATATTCTAGGTTGCCATCATCTCCCCATCTTGCCAAGTCGCCAGTTTTGTAAATTCGCTCAGTTTTACCAAACAATTCAACTTCAAGAAATTTTTCGGCGGTAATATCAGGACGATTGAGATAGCCTCTTGCTAAACCCACTCCAGCAATACACAACTCGCCAGGTATTCCTGGAGGTAATAGTTGATTATTTGCATCTAAAATATAGATGCGGATATTGGGCAAAGGTTGACCGATGGGCGGTTTTTTGCCATTGGGTTCAACGAGAGCGATACTTGCACAAACCGTAGATTCCGTTGGTCCGTAGGCATTAAAAAAACGCCGTCCTTTTGCCCACCGAATAACTAATTCTGTTGGACAAGCTTCACCAGCAGTAACTACGGTTTGCAAATTAGGTAACGTCGCTTGAGGTAATAGGGATAAGACTGAAGGAGGTAACGTGACATGGGAAATTTTGCGATCGCCTAAAAAATTCACTAAGTCTTGACCAGATAACAAAGTTTCTTTTTTAGCAAGATATAAACAAGCCCCTGCTGCAACTGCAGTAGCAATTTCCCAAATTGAAGCATCGAAGCTGAAAGAAGCAAACTGAAGCAAACGGCTTTGGGGTTGAATTTGCAAAATTTGCTCAACTGCCAAAGTCATATTGACCAGTCCTCGATGCGAAATCATTACCCCCTTCGGTCTTCCAGTAGAACCAGAGGTATAGATCGCATAAGCCAAATCTAGTGGTGTACTTTGAGGACTGGGATTCTGGGTTAACTCTTCGCTAAAAGTTTCCTCATCCAAACAGATAACTTGACAAGTGTGTTCCAGTTGTGATGTGGGTAATTGGTGTTTGAGGAAACTTTGGGTTAGTAACACCGATATCCCAGAATCTTCTAACATGAACCCAATCCGTTCTTGTGGATAATTGGGGTCAATCGGTACATAAGCCCCACCTGCTTTAAGGATACCGAATACACCAATAATCATCTAACTACAACGTTCAACAGAGATACCAATTAAAGTGTCTGGCTTTATTTGGTAATTTTGAATTAAATAATGAGCAAGTTGGTTTGCTTTTTGATTTAGTTGTTGGTAAGTTAAGCTTTGGGATTCAAACACCAAAGCGAGATTATCAGGGTTTTTTTCAACTTGTTGTTCAAATAAGTCAACTAAAGTTTTATCCTGAGGATAATCGGCTTGAGTTTGATTCCAGCATTGTAGTTGCAGCAGTTCCGCCACTGTCATCAAAGGCAAAGTGTTGATCGGTTGGTGCGGATTATCAAGAATTCCCTTCAGTAGAACTTCAAATTGTTCTGCCATCCGTTGGATAGTACTCTTCTCAAAAAGGTCGGTAGAGTATTCCCAAGAGCAATTTAACTGATTGTCATATTCCATGACCAAAAGTGTTAAGTCAAACTTAGCGATCGCACCCTTCACTCCCAGCCATTGAATCTCTAATCCTGGTAAACTCAGGTCTGGACTTTCATTATTTTCCAGCGCGAACATAACCTGGAATAATGGATTATGACTCGTACTGCGTTCTGGTTGTAACTTTTCTACCAGAAACTCAAAAGGGATGTCTTGATGAGCATAAGCATCTAAACAAGAGGAGCGAGTTTGTTGCAGGAACTCGATAAAACTTTGCTCAGGCTTGATTTGAGTACGCAACACAAGGGTATTGACAAAAAAGCCGATTAATGATTCAGTTTGGCTATGGGTACGGTTGGCAATGGGAGAACCAATACACAAATCGTTTTGGCGACTGTAACGATAAAGCAGAATACTCAAAGCTGCCAACAAGGTCATAAATAGACTTGCACCTTGTTGTTGACTCAAAGTTTTAACGGCAGCACTTAATTCCGGCGTGAGAGAGTAGGTATAGCGATCGCCTCGGTAACTTTGCTGTGCTGGGCGAGGATAATCGGTTGGCAATTCCAGTAATGGAGAAGCATCCTTAAGTTGATGTTTCCAATAGTCGATTTGGTTTTCTAATACCTCCCCTTCTAACCACTGGCGTTGCCAGTTTGCATAGTCGCTGTATTGAATGGGCAGGGGAGGAAGGTTTGGGGTTTGACTTTGGGTAAATGCGGTATAAGCTTGCCGCAACTCACGAACAAATACGCCCATGGACCAGCCATCACTGATAATATGGTGCATATTGATGAGCAAAACATATTTCTGCTCTTGCAATTGCAGCAGTTTTGCTTTAAACAAAGAACCAGTATTTAAGTCAAACAGTTCTTGAGCATGAGCATCGATGAAACGCTGGACGGTTGGGGAACTCGGGGTCCCCTCTGGGGATAAGGGGCAATGAGGATGTTCATCAAGGTTTTGCCAGTCTATTACTGTTAGAACTTCGATTTTATCTAAATCTTGGATCAGGACTTGCGGTTGTCCCGCCACTGTAGGAAAATACATCCTCAGACTTTCATGACGGTTAAGCAGATAAGCCAAACTAGAGTGCAGGGCATCAATATTAAGGTTGCCTTCCAATTGTAAAGCCATCGGCATATTATAAGTAGCTGATGGTCCAGTCAGTTGTGCTAATAGCCAAAGGCGTTGTTGAGCAAAGGAAAGAAATTTCGGGGCATCAGCGCTTAAAGTGGGAATTTCCTCTGCCATAACAGTTTTGGCTTTGGCAGTTTTTAAAAATGCTAATATTTCTGCTTTGTTGTTTTGAATTTCCTGCTTGAGTTCAGGAGTGAGGGCATTTTTGCTAGTACGAATCCGTAACTTATCATCTTCAGCCCAAATTCGGCAGCCTATATTCTGCAAACGAAGCATTAAAGCAACTACTTGCTCTTGTTGTGTCATATGTTGCTAGTGGCGATCGCGTCGCGTACTTTGTTAACTGTTTACCCTTCGGGTTCGCCCTTCGGGTTCGCCAGAGCCGGCACGAGGGAAACCCTCCCGCAGCGCTGGACTCACCAGATGCCTCTGTCGGGAAACCCTCTGGGTTTGCGTAGCGCCCCCTATGCCTGCGGCACGGCTACGCC
>NZ_CAWPKW010000397.1:0-1069 GCF_963888615.1 Brasilonema octagenarum UFV-OR1
GATTGAGGCGGTACTGAGTCAACATCCACAGGTGCGGGAAGTTGTAGTTCTAGCTCGCAAGGATGAACTTAAAGATATGCAGGTTGTGGCATATCTTGTTGGCAACCAGCACAGCGCTCCTCTCCAGAGCGAACTTCGGCGCTATTTGTTAGATAAGTTGCCTGAATACATGGTACCATCAGCCTTTGTTCTGCTGAAGGAAATGCCACTATTGCCCAATGGCAAAATAGATCGCCGGGTACTACCTGAGCAGCCACAGCTTGATCTCGAAGAAAACTTTGTCGCTCCTGAGACGGAACTTGAGCAAACTATTGCAATAATTTGGCAAGAGGTGCTTCAGATTAAGAAAGTTGGCATTCATCACAATTTCTTTGATCTCGGCGGTCATTCATTGCTGATGGTTCAGGTACATAGCAAACTTTATCAAACTCTTAACAGAGATATATCAATTGTTGAAATGTTTCAATATCCAACTATTAGCACGTTGGCGAAACATTTTAGTCAACAATTAGAAGAAAAAACTTCTTTTCAACCAAGCCATGAGTTAGTTGAAACTCGTAGAGAATCAAAGAAGCAACAAAGACAACTCAGGCAAAAACATCGGGAAACAAATCAGTAGCAGGAGGTTTCTATGAATAACTCAGATGCATTTGATTGCCCCGATGAAATAGCGATCGTTGGCATGACTGGTCGTTTTCCTGGAGCGAAAAATATTGAACAGTTTTGGCAGAATCTACGAGATGGTGTAGAGTCAATTTCTTTTTTCAGTGATGAAGAACTCTTATCTTCTGGAATTGACCCTGATAGGTTGAGTCAACCTCAGTATGTAAAAGCAGGGGCTGTATTAGAAGATATTGAATTATTTGACGCTTCATTCTTTGACTTTTCTCCGAAAGAAGCCCAAATCACTGACCCGCAACACCGTTTATTCCTGGAGTCTGCTTGGGAGGCTCTTGAAGAAGCTGGCTACGACTCCCAAACATATACAGGTCGGATTGGTGTTTACGCTGGTGTCAGTCTAAGCACTTACTTTTTATCAAATATTTATACAAAACCCGAAATTATAGAA
>NZ_CAWPKW010000398.1:0-1052 GCF_963888615.1 Brasilonema octagenarum UFV-OR1
AAAACGAATTCTTCGCCGATGAGGAGTTTTGAGAACCAGGTAGATCAAACAATACCTTCGCCAAAAAAAAGAATGAGCAGTTGACACTCCCACACCTTGTATATCACTCTTGGTTTCTTCACCATTAGCAATTCGCTCAAAATTGCGCTTAAGTTTTGGGGTGAAATATAAAATTGTGAATCTAGCCTGACAAAACATCAGAGGATTGATATCCGTGACACTCAAAGAGTTAGAACAACAACTTCTTGCCCTTAGTCCTGGTGAAAAAGTGCAAGCCATACAATTACTGGCTCAAAGTCTCGGTAGCAATTGGCAATGAATTGAGAAAACTCCTAGAGTCTGTGGTGGAGAAGCACGCATATTGCAGCACTCTTACCTAATAAAAAGTTTGCCTTGACTTTTCGCTGCTGCGATCGCACCGCTATTTGCTGTAAAAACTTTAATACCTGGGACAGTCACATAATCACCATCATCAGTAATTATCTTTGTGACTCCTGCTTTGTCCATCGCGTCCAGTATCAGCAAGTCGTAACCGTCAAGTAATTGGGTTTGGAATCTGGTAAGCGCTGCATTGCTTGTTTCTTCGCTAACCAAAACATCTGTGCATACAGAACTAGATATCACCTGACTCCAAGCAGCTTGAACTTCGGCTACAACTTTTGCTCTCTCAGTTGGGAAGTTATGACGGTATTCTTTAGATTTTAATGTAGAAGAAAATATTTCTCTTTGTGTTTGCTCAATGTTGTGTGCTAATTCTGCCAATGAAAGACCGCAGTATAAAAGCAATGAGTTAGCAGAAATGGCTTTAGCAATGTAGGAAGGATACTCTGTAATCTGATAGGGACGAGATGAAATACTGGCATTAGTATAGGTATACCAATACCAGGCGTTTGTATCTACTAAGAAAATATCATCATTTTTCGGAGCGTCAGACCGGATATCAACCACTTCAGCCTGAACTGTGTAGTTGACTGGCATTACTGTGTATTTGCTTGTTCGCTGATAACTTGGTCTACTCTACTACGGAAATCAGGATCAGAGTAATACCGCTT
>NZ_CAWPKW010000399.1:0-1047 GCF_963888615.1 Brasilonema octagenarum UFV-OR1
GTCCATATGTAATGAAAGAAATTATTGACTTCATCGAAGGTTTTAAAATTGATGATATTAATTCAGCCTTATTACATGAATTGCAACAGCTTAGAGCAAAACTACCTAGCCACAGAAGCCAAAAGTTTTTGAACACTCGGTATGAATATTGTGTTGAAAAGTTTGATCGCTGGTTTGAAGACAACAGTAAAGACTGGTTAAATAAATTCAAGAATATACTTATTAAGTACCGCAATATTGGTCAGGTTTGGAATTTTAGCGAGCAACAGCAGGAACTATTTCATAAATATTATGTTGCCAACAAATTACTGGCAGACTGCTTGAATAATGGTTGTAAAATAAATGCTGATGTAAGACAACGAATAGAAAGCACATTTTTACTGCCGATCGCCGAAATAGAAAAGCGTAACCATGAAAGATGAGTGGGTATGATTTCTGCGATCATCTTGCTACTCTTATTCATCACCCATAGCGCGTTTGTTAACTTTCACCGTGACCAGTTGGCTACAATCAAACCAAGCCCCAATAAGTCTTGGCGTTCTATGACCCTCAAAGAACTGGAAAATCAGATTCTCGCACTACCCCCAACTGAAAAAGCAGAAATTATCCAAAGCCTCACTAAAACTATCAGCAGTGGTGCCAAAGGCATAAGCAAAACGCCTGGTGTCTGCGGTGGAGAAGCTTGTATTGCTGGAACTCGCATTGCAGTTTGGTTATTAGTCGAAGCGCGTCGTATTGGCATCAGTGAAGCCCAACTTTTACAAGACTATCCTCACATCACTGCTGCCGATTTGGTAAATGCTTGGGCGTATGCAGATGCTCATCCAGAAGAAATCGAAGCGGTAATCCACGCAAATGAGATTGCTTAACCGATGGCGCGTTTATATACTGATGAACAGTTTCCCAGGAAAGTAAGTGAACTGCTTCGGACTATGGGACACGATGTTTTAACAGTACAGGAAGCTGGCAATGCCAATCTGGGTATTCCGGATGAGGAGGTGTTAGCATTTGCAGTTAGCGACAATCGGGCTGTTATCACCCTAAATC
>NZ_CAWPKW010000400.1:0-21418 GCF_963888615.1 Brasilonema octagenarum UFV-OR1
GCGCTTACGCCCAAGCCGCGTGCGCTTTGCGCTTACGCAGTCGCCTAGGTCGGGAGAGCCGTCATTCGCGCTGTCTCACCTCACTCCGCCCTAACGGGCACCTCTCTCCTTAGTTTTGGTTGATATGCGTGTTGGATTCATGACTGATACCTCACCCCGCCCTAACGGGCACCCCTCTCCTTACTAAGGAGAGGGGATGGGGGTGAGGTTTTAAAATCGCAGATAAATACAGATAATTTATCTGCGATTTTATTTTCCAAAAATTTGACTGTTTACTTTTGCCCTGATAATGCTACTTTGAGTTTTCCACAAGCTTTTTCAATCGCATTTATACTCCCAGGATTGACAAGTCCGTAGTAGTCGAACTCATAGACTCGATTATTTTTTGTTGCTTGGAGTTGATTCCAAAAAGATTCTGACTTGAAAGATTTTAATAATCCAGGTTGAGGACTAACAACAATTAAAACTTCTGGATTTGCTTCCAAAACTTTCTCAGCAGAAAGCGTCACATAACCAGGTACTGAAAATTTACCTTGTAAATCTGCTGATACATTTTTGGCTTGAAATTTATCTAACAAATTTCCTGCCCAACTTTTTCTGCTGGGTGACAAAATTGGTTGACGGCTAACCAGCACTAATGTGGAAGGATTCTGAATCGATTTTTCAGGTAAAAAAGTTTGATAGCGGTTTAATAGCGGCGTTGGTTCAGCATTAACTATTTTTGCCAGAGTTTTGGTTAAATCTTGTAATTTTTCCCAACTATCAACCTTAGTCAGTAAAGTTGTTATACCCAGCTCTTTGAGTTTGTCGGTAATCGGATTAGAAAAACCTTCAGCGCCAATAACCAAATCTGGTTTCAGTGCGACAATTTTTTCTAAATTTGGTGGTGTTTGCTCCTGACTCACACGGGGAATATCTTTAAATCGTGAGTCATTTTTGAATAAATCGCTACCACTCATCCCGACTAATTTTGTGCTATCAAGTTGCTCAACAATATCAGATGATAGAGATGAGAGGGTTACAATTCTTTTAGCTGACTGTTGGGTTTGCGGCGATGTAGAGGTAGTAGTAGTGGTTGCACTTGTACAAGCAAAAGTGACCAAACCTAACCACAGTATGAATCCAAATAGTATAACACGACGTTGC
The DNA here is from genome assembly GCF_963888615.1 of Brasilonema octagenarum UFV-OR1. NCBI lineage: Bacteria > Bacillati > Cyanobacteriota > Cyanophyceae > Nostocales > Scytonemataceae > Brasilonema > Brasilonema octagenarum. The sequence goes on from NZ_CAWPKW010000400.1 coordinate 1,147, forward strand.
ATAATTACCCGATAATTTTTATTCATTATTTGATGCGGCTTCGTATTCCTCATCAATAGCAGCCAAGGAGCAAATTTGCAAACCAACTGGTGTTTCCAAGACAGCAACTTCTATACCCAAAACATCAGCCAAGTGTTCAGGCGTCAAAACTATCCTTGGTTCTCCTACTGCCCAAATTTTACCTTGGGACAACAATGCAATGCGAGAACTATACCTTGCTGCTAAATTCACATCATGCAACACTGTGATAATGGATAACTTTTGTTCTTTGTTGAGTTGTTTGAGCAGTTCCAGTAACTGCAACTGGTAGCGGATATCTAAATAAGTGGTTGGTTCATCTAATAGCAAAACTTGCGGATCTTGAGCTAAGGCTAACGCCAAAAAAGCTCTTTGTCGTTCACCACCGGATAATTGTTCGACGGGGCGATCGCACAAAGATTGCATCCTAGTTAATTCTAAAGCTTTCTCAACTTTTTCTCTATCTTCTGAGTTTAACTCCCATTGCCACCAAGGTTGATGGGGTGTGCGTCCTAATGAAACCAACTGTCGGACTGTTAACCCCGGTGGTATCGTTTGCTGTTGCGGTAATAACGCCAGTTTTTGAGCGACAGCAGTAGCTTTTTGGGTGTGAATAACTTTTCCATCCAACAGTACAGCGCCTGTTTGCGGTTTCAGCAGGCGACTCATGAGTTTTAGGAGGGTGGATTTTCCTGAACCATTCGCACCGACTAGACTCAGCCATTCTCCTGCTTGGAGTGCGATACTAATTTCTTGGACAATGGGTTTACTATCGTATCCACCACTGAGATTGTTTGTTTCTAATGGCATCGAAAAAAGTTAAAGATTAAAGGAGTCAAAATACACAATTGCTGGAAAATGGGTTAAGAATGGAGTTCTAAAATTGTACTGCACATATATCGCACTCGCGTAAAAGAACCCATGAAATTAACTGGTCCGCAATACAAACAATTTACACAAGCTCTAATTGACGCGTTTCCAGAGCAGCAAAGACTTGCTGAATTAGTACAATTCCAGTTTGGAAAAAACCTAAATGTAATCGCAATGGGCAATGACTTACAAGCAATTGTCTTTAGATTAATTCAAGCGGCAGAAGCTGAGGGATGGGTTGATAAACTGATTGCAGGTGCTCGTGAGTCAAGTCCTGGAAATCCAGCATTATTTGTCTTTGCTCAAGAGTTCAATCTTGCAACTCCTATGCCACCACAGCTATCAGCAAGAGGCGCATTAGAGAAAATTATTAAGAAAACGAATAGTTTTCTAGACGTGAATACATGGCGAGAAAAGTTAGGCACAATTGAAGCGCAAGTCTGCCGTATAGAAATTACCAATAACAATAATAAGAAAGAATTTGGTACAGGTTTTCTGATTGCACCAAATGTGGTGATGACAAATTACCATGTCATCGAATCTGTGGATTCAGGACAAGCAAATGCTAGCAATGTTATTCTGCGTTTTGACTATAAATAATTAGCGGATGGCAATATTATCAACAAAGGTACAGAGTATCGCTTAGTAGAGGATGACTGGCTGATTGATAAAAGTCCTTACACCAAAAATACTTTACCAACACCTGACGAATTAGATTATGCTTTGCTTCGGGTAGATGGAGTTCCTGGAGAAGAAGCGATCGCGAAAAACTCTGATCCAAATGCTCCACAGCGAGGATGCATTTCGTTACCTACCCAAGCTTATGAATTTTTGCCTGAGACTCCATTATTAATAGTGCAACATCCAAAAGCCGAGCCATTAAAATTGGCGTTTGACACAGATGCTATTATTAACATCAACGAAAATGGCACAACTGTTAAATATAAAACCAATACTCAGCCTGGTTCCTCTGGTTCTCCATGCTTTGACATTAACTGGAATTTAGTAGCGCTGCATCATAGCGGTGATCCTGACTGGAGAAATCCAACTTACAACGCGGGAACACCGTTCAGTGCTATTTGTTCACGTTTAGAGAAGCAAGGTTTATTGGCTGATTTACGAAGTGGTCAACCAATATGGTGAATATTTCTTTATACTCAGATTTTGCACGATTGTCTCGTTCCTTGTCTCTGGCAAGGAATGCAGCAATGGAGGCTCCGCCTCCTTTTGATACTAGAGGCAGAGCCTAAGCAAATTTCATTCCCAAACTCTAGCCTGAGAACGAGAGTGACGCTTTGCATTCTCGTCCGCCTGGGAATTAATTCCGAGGCGGTCAAAATGGGCCATAAGCAGCAAAATTTTATTTTTTCTAACTATGGAGTAGCCGTTAATGGGTTTGTCTGGAGAAACAATCAGGAAAATAAGAGAAGCACTCAAGTCTGCCTTTCCAAACCGAGACGAACTGGTGATGATGCTACACATGGAACTTGATATACCCGAATCAGAAGTTCCTAATAATTCCAACTATAATTTAGTGGTTTTCAACTTAATACAGCAGCTTGACAGCCAAAATCGTATACCAGAATTAATAAAGGGAGCGTTGAATGAACGACCTGGTAATCCTGATTTACAGAAAGTCGCTCAAGAAATTAACGCTATCTATTCCAAACTTAGCAACAAATCAGTTTTAAAATCCTTTGAATTTGATGTGGTAACGGTGAATGCTCAAGGTTGGAAAATCAATCGCAAAAGATGTCGAGCACAATACTTTACGGAAGACTTAGGAAACGGAGTGACCCTAGAAATGGTCGCGATTCCTGGTGGTACGTTTATGATGGGCGCACCAGAGAATGACAAATATAGTACAGATGACGAACGTCCCCAACACCAAGTCACAGTTCAACCCTTCTTTATGGGTAGATATCCCGTAACTCAAGCACAATGGAGAGCTGTAGCGGCTTTAGCTCAAGTCAACAAAGAACTAAACCCAAATCCGTCTGGATTCAAGGGAAATGACCGACCAGTAGAGAGAATCTCTTGGTATGATGCATTAGAATTCTCTGCCAGACTTAATTTTAGAATCAATTTCACAGCGGGAAGAGATTATCGGTTACCCAGCGAAGCGGAGTGGGAATATGCTTGTCGTGCAGGTACAGCGACGCCCTTTTACTTTGGTGAGACGATAACGACTGATTTAGCAAACTATAACGGTAACTACACTTACGGAAACGCTCCCAAGGGAGAGTATAGACAACAAACCACCCCAGTAGGAAGCTTTTCACCAAATGCCTTTGGTTTATACGACATGCATGGCAATGTCTGGGAATGGTGTGCTGATACTTGGCATGACTATGAAGGAGCACCCAAAGATGGCAGTGCATGGATCAGGAATAATGATAATGATTATCGGCTACTGCGGGGTGGTTCGTGGTACCTCGATCCTGGTTGCCGTTCTGCCGTCCGCGGCAGGTACTACCCCGACTACGCCTACGACTTCGTCGGTTTTCGGGTTGTGTGCGTTGCTGCGGTAATTATTTAGTATTATTTTATACTTTTGTCCGTTTCCCCTTTACTTTTTTTCTTTTCTCTTTTCTCTGTGTCAGCGGAGCGAGATAAATTTTTTTCACAAATCAAACTATCTTCCTTATAAACACAAATTTTAATTAAGATATGACAACGGGAGCATCCCAATGCATGCAAAAACATGTTTGTCATTGCGAATGAAGCGAAGCGGAATGAAGCAATCGCAAAGTCTAGATGTTGCGATTGCTTCGCTCCATTTCATTACGCTCGCAATGACAACTAGTCATCTGAGTTTGATATGACTTACACATTTGGGATGTTACCGTTTTAATAAGAATGGACTATTCACCAAATTTCATTCCCTATAGCAATTCCAGTATCAACTTCAGAATGGAATTTATCTGGTGTCATACCTTCGAGTAATTCATCAAGTGTATATTTTTTCCGCTTTTTTGGTGTGATGACAATGCTATCACCCGAAATGCTCAAACTCACATCGCTTCCTTCTTGAATTTGTAGCTGTTCTGCCAATGCTCTAGGAATGCGAACCGCTAAGCTGTTTCCCCACTTCGTAATGATGGTGGTCATAAATTCCCTAATGATGTTGCATCAAGAATGACACGCTTAAATGTTCTTTTCACATGTATCTACTTTGAAGATACATGACCTCTCCCAAAACGTCAATCGTGCTGGTTACACCTTCGTTCACTAATACCCTTTCATACGGTTGGTTAACAGTCAGCCGCGCCACTCCCAAGGACAGGCAACCATTTTATGGGCTTTTGGCAAAGAAGAGTTGAACGTTGAAAACGCACAACCTCGTTGAAGAATTGAGAGTTTTCTCAATAATCCCATAGCACTATAAAAAACCTGCCCCTGAGAGTCTTACTCAGGTCGTTCTGGTAAAGCTAGATAAATTTCTGCTCAGTATTCCGCTTCGACGATATACAGTGCAGGATTAACTTCTAACCACGACAGATGTTTCTCCTGTGGTTCATGCTCAGAAATTGCGACTTGATAAGCTTCTACACTTTCCCAATGGGCGACATTAATGAACTGAAACCGAGCGTTGGGATCTAAACTGCGATGTAGCTTTGCGTCAATAAATCCTGAGGCATTTTTCAAAGATTGACCCGTTTCGTTCCACGTTTTGATGAATTCCGCTTCTTTGCCCTGAGGTACAGCAAAGACATTGATGAGTGTGACAGGTGAGGTCATTGGTGCTTCTCCTTGCTTATGATTATACAATGCCGCCATTTGCCCGTAAACTTTGTCCCGTCACCCAGTGGGCATCGTCAGAAACCAGCATGGCAACGGCACTAGCAACATCATCCGGATGACCTAAACGTCCGAGTGGCGTTTGAGCAATCAGTTGATTGACTTGCTCCTGATCGAGTACTAATCCATCTGTATCAGTCACACCGGGAGAAACCGTGTTGACAGTAATGCCGCGTGTGCCCACCTCTTTCGCCAGTGCTGCGCTAAAATGCTCAATTGCCGCTTTGCAGCCTGCATATGCTCCTCCAGCGGGTATCGCCATTGCCGTACCACTGGTCGAGATACTGACAATCCGACCGCCATCTGCTAAGTGGTGGGCGGCTTGCCCAAGGGTAAAGTACACACCGCGCGTGATATCGAACATGCTGTTGTATTGGTCTTCAGTCATCTCTGAGGTGGGTTTGAAGATATTTTTTCCCGCTGCATTGTTGACCAAGATGTCTACTTTACCAAAGTGCTGTGTGGTTTTCTCAAATAGGGCGCGAACTTCTTCCAGGTTACGCACATCTAGCTGAATAGCGATCGCCTGTGATCCTCCTGCTTCAATCGCCCGGACAACTTCCTCGGCTTTGTCTCGATTGCCCGCATAGGTAATCACAACATTTGCCCCGTCTCGTCCTAATCGTTCAGCAATAGCCCTTCCAATACCGCGAGAAGAGCCAGTAATAATCGCAACTTTTCCCTGTAAAGATGACATCGTGTTACTTGTTGATCGTAAAGATATTCATTCAACAATTTCCAGGTTATATTTATGCTTACTTTTTGGGAAGTACTTACTTTTTTGTTAGTGCCTATACTAAGATCTTGCACCATTCTCAATAATCGTAGGTGGGCACTGCCCACAACGTCAAAATAAGGGTTTGAGCAAACAGTAAGCAGTGCCCACCCTACTGCAAGAAACCAACTGGTGCAAGATGTGGGTATAGATAGATGAGGTGAAGTAGATGCCAGAAGAACAGACAGAAGGCACTGTATTTGTGCAGACAACATTAAAAGTATTAGGCGGCAAATGGAAGATTTTGATATTGTGGCACTTGAAAGATCGAACAAGACGATTCAGTGAACTGAAGCGATTAATGCCTGAAATTACCGAAAAAATGCTTATTCAACAACTTCGAGAACTAGAGAAAGATAAGATTGTCAATCGACATGTTTATTCAGATGTTCCTCCCAAAGTTGAGTATTCGTTCACCGATTACGGCAGAAGTCTTGAGGCTGTTTTACAAGTCCTCTGTCATTGGGGCGAAGAACATCTAAAACGAGCAGAAACTTAGATGTAGTCTTCTAGAAGTCGTCTCCATCATATCTCACCAACAAATCAACTCTGGGATTTTGACCACTAATTAAAATTTCCTTTGCGTTGATACAGCAACCAAATAAACAAAGGCGATCCAAAAAGCGCGGTGACCGCACCAACTGGTAACTCCACAGCACCCAAGCGAGATAACAAATCAGCTGCTGTCAGGACTAAAGCACCGCCAACAGCACTCAATGGCAAAACAACTCGATAATCTGTGCCAACGAACAAGCGGATACCGTGGGGAACGATTAAGCCGACAAAACCAATCAATCCGGCGACACTCACAGCACCTGCAGCTAGTAGTGTCGCAATAGCACCGATAAAAATGCGCGATCGCACCAAGGAAACCCCCAACCCAACTGCCAAATCATCTCCCAAATTCAGCAAGTTGACACTACGTCCTAACAAACTTCCTAGCAATAAGGATAAACAAATATATGGTCCTGCAATTACTACAAGATTCCATCCTCTTCCATTCAAGCTGCCAATCAACCAATTTAACGCGACTTGCACTTGTCCATTGTCTGTCAACAGCAACAATAGCGATTGAATTGATCCAAATAATGAGCTAATCGCGACTCCACCTAAGATAAGGCGTTCAATTGAAATCCCATCTCCAGTCTTAGCAAGCAGATAAACAAAAAGAGTTGTTAACAAACCGCCAACCCAAGCAGCCAAAGGAACCCAACTCTGTAATATTCCTAAGGTGAATATTGGCACAACGACCAAACCTGCACCAGCAGAGATACCCAATAAGAATGGATCTGCCAGTCCGTTTCGTAACATTCCCTGAAGCAGTGCGCCAGACATTCCCAAAGCCGCACCCACCAAGATTGCTGCTAGAGTGCGAGGTAATCGTAAATCCCAGATAATTGTTTGATAGAGCGTATCACCCTGACGGAGTATTGCTTGCCATAATTGAGATGGAGTCATCCCGACTGCCCCAAATGACAGGGAAAGCCCTATCATGAAAAATAGTGCAACACTCAATGATAGAGTTGTCACCAGCACACGGTTGCTTAAAATTATTTTTTGCACTCGAACTGTAAATTGCTACTTTTAGTACTTAAGTTTCAAGAATAATACAAACATTCTATTTTCTTTCACAGTCCGTTTTAACGGACTTGGGTTATTAGCCTTGAACTTGAGTTCAAGGCGTTTATGGAAAAGGTGCAAGATATAAGGTAACTTATATGCCTTAATATACAACTCATGAGTATCTTTCGTCCCGCCCGAATATCTAAAGTCCTACCAGACTCCATCGCTGCTGAAATTGGATTTGAACCAGGAGATGCAATTGTCAGCATCAACGGCACAAATCCTCGCGATTTGATAGATTATCAATTTTTGTGCGCTGATGAGGTATTAGAACTAGAAGTTTTAGACGCTGCTGGAAAAAGCCATTCCCTTGAAATCGAGAAAGACTATGACGAAGATTTAGGGGTAGAATTTGAAACGGCTCTCTTTGATGGTTTGATTCAGTGTAATAACCGTTGTCCATTTTGTTTTATCGATCAGCAACCACCAGGTAAGCGCTCAAGCTTGTACCTGAAAGACGATGATTACCGACTGAGCTTTTTGTATGGTTCTTACTTAACTCTTACCAATTTAGGTGAACGAGAATGGCAGCGAATTGAAAATATGCGGCTGTCTCCTTTGTATGTGTCTGTCCATGCGACTGAACCTGAGGTTAGAATTAAGCTGCTGAAAAATCAACGTGCAGGACAAATATTGCAGCAAATCAAGTGGTTTAAAAAAAGAAGATTGCAAATTCACGCGCAAGTTGTCGTTTGTCCTGGTATTAATGATGGTGCTCATCTTGAACAAACACTGAGAGATTTAGCATCTTTCCATACTGGACAAGTACCTGCCGTTGCCTCTGTGGCAGTGGTGCCAGTCGGTTTGACGCGATTTCGTCCAGAACAAGATGAACTGATACCTGTAACCAGAGAAAAGGCACAAGAAGTCATTTCCCAAGTGCGTTCGCTACAGCAAGAATTTCGCAAGAAAAAACAAAACTGTGTTTGGCTTGCTGATGAGTGGTTTTTGATTGCTGGTGAGGATTTGCCAAGTGAATCTGAATATGAAGATTATCCTCAAATAGATAACGGTGTTGGTTCTATTAATTTGTTTATAAAACAATTTACAGAAGCTGCTGACAAGTTGCTACCACCAAAAGTGCAACCAAAAAAATTAACTTGGGTTGTTGGCAATGCAGTAGAGCAAGCATTTCAACCTATCTTGAAGCGATTGAATTCTGTTGAGGGTTTAGATATCAAAATGTGTGCTTTGTCAAGCGATTACTGGGGACAAAGTATTTCCGTGACGGGCTTGCTAACGGGTCATGATTTGCTTTTGAAGTTACAGGGGCAAGATTTGGGAGACGGAATTTTGCTACCAACTGTCATGCTAAAACATGGTGAATTGGTATTTTTAGATGATACAAGTGTTGAGGATGTGGCTTGTAAGCTGGATGTAAAAATATTTCCAGTGGCGGGAGTTGAACAGTTTCTTCAAACTTGTATCAAACCACTTCATGTACAATAATGAATCGTCTGTAAATTGTATTCAAAAACGAATCGCTGAATTGCACTAATACATAGCGTGCCTGTAGGGCATACTTTGTTCTTTTAAGGGTGTCCTACTGGCAGATGTTGAATTGTTAAAGTGAGAGTGTGTAGTGAGAAATCAGAAAAGAGGAAGTAAAAAGATAAAATCAAGAATTCAAAAAGCAGGATTTCTGATTCTAAATTTCAATTTGTTAATATTTCATTTACTAAACATTCTCCCAGCCACAGCGGCAACTTCAGAACCAGTATTGAGCATAGTCCAGAGTGACGAAAATGCAAATCAGTGGACAGGAATCACAAACCGCTTGCAGACGGCTGGAGTTAAGTATTGTGTGATTCCTTTATCTAGTGTGAGGAGTGCGGCAGATTGGGGCGATCGCACAGTTTTATTTTTACCAAACGTCGAATCATTAACGCCAACACAAGCCATTGCTCTGGAAGAATGGATGAGCAAAGGAGGACGCTTAATTGCAAGCGGTCCTGTAGGAAGTTTATCAGCACCGGGAGTGCGACAGTTACTGCGAAGTATTCTAGGCGGCTATTGGGGATTCAGCCTTGATAAACCACAAAAGCTGCAACCATCACCAAAAGCAAAATTCGTAGAATGGGCAAACCAAAACGGACTCTTCGGTCAAGTCCGGGGTGGCGTCGTGATTGCTGATAACGCCACAACTACTGCTGCTGCTATTTGGGGTGGCAAAGATAACCCAGCAGCAGTGGTAGCTAATGAACGTTCCACCTTATTTGGCTGGCGCTGGGGTGTAGATGCTGCTTCCCCAGCACAGCTAGATAGCGCCTGGTTACAAACTACCATAAACCGTTTTTTAAAAAGACCTTCGAGTGCTCCAACTAAAGTAGCGGGAGGTTCTCAAACCTGCTCCACCACCGTGGCTAAAGCGCCAGCAACTCCGACGGGACAAAAAAGAGCAGGGGAAGCAGGGGGAGCAGAGGGAGCAGGGGAGCAGGGGAGCAGGGGAGTAGGGAGCAGGGGAGGATATACCACCATCACTTCCTCATCTTCCCCATCTTCCCCATCTCCCCCATCTTCCCCATCTCCCCCATCTCCTCCATCTCCTGCACCTCCCCCCAAAATTGCCACAGCTCCTCAACCCAGACCTATTCCCAGCATCACACCTCCAAAATCAGAGGAAGCAATTGACCAACTTGAACAAAGAGTGCGGTTTGATGTTGTCCCTAACTCACAAGCACCAATTAGCCGAAATGAAGCGCTTACCTATCAGCATGAGTTAGAGAATCTTATTGGTAGAGTCGAGAGTGCCAATTTAGCAGCACTCGCTCTTTCTGAAAATAGTAACAATCCAGCGTTAGCAAAGACGCAACAGGCACAGGTGGCATCAACAAGACCTGGGGCAACATTTCCTAGGACAGAACAAGCTTTAGATGCTGCTCGTGAAGTTGTGAAAAATTTGCCCGAATTGATTGCACAAAAAAACTACGCTCAGGCGCGTCAGCAATGGTTGATGGCAAGAGCGAATTTGTGGAACCAATTTCCTCTCAATAAGAGGTTGGCTCAACCAGAAATCAGGGCAATGTGGCTTGACCGAGGAACGATTATCCGTGCGGGAAGCGAGCAGAGACTGGCTGAGATTTTTGATCGCATAGCGCAAGCCGGAATTAATACCATATTTTTTGAAACGGTTAATGCTGGCTACACGATTTATCCCAGCAAAATTGTGCCCCAGGAAAATCCATTAGTTCGTAATTGGGACCCATTAGCATCTGCTGTCAAGTTAGCTCATGAACGAGGTATAGAATTACACGCTTGGGTTTGGACTTTTGCTGCTGGTAATGAACGTCATAATCGACTCCTCAATATAAATCCTAATTACCCAGGGCCAGTCCTTGCGGCTCATCCTGATTGGGCAGGTTACGATAATCGCGGTCAAATGATTCCTTCTGGACAGACTAAACCATTCTTTGACCCAGCAAATCCTCAAGTACGGCAGTATTTGCTCAGCTTGTACGAGGAAATTGTCAGTCGCTATGACGTGGATGGTTTACAACTAGACTACATTCGCTATCCCTTCCAAGATCCAAGCGCTAACCGGACTTACGGTTATGGGAAGGCGGCTAGAGAGCAATTTCAACAACTGACTGGCACAGACCCAGCGAAGATTTCTCCAAGGCAACAGCAATTATGGCAAAAATGGACAGAATTTCGTACTCAACAAATTGATAGCTTTGTTGCTCAAGTGTCACAACTGCGACAAAAGCGACCTAACTTGATTTTGTCGGCTGCTGTATTTCCCCTTCCAGAACAAGAACGCATTCAAAAGCTACAGCAGCATTGGGAAGTTTGGGCAAGGCGCGGCGATATTGATTTAATTGTGCCTATGACTTATGCCCAAGATACCCCGCGCTTTGAGCGACTGGCACAACCTTGGATAACAACTGCTACACAACTAGGTTCTTCGCTGCTGGTGCCAGGAATTCGCCTACTTTCTTTACAAACAGTTGGAGCATTCGATCAAATTCAGCTAGTTAGAGACTTGCCTGTAGCTGGTTATGCTCTGTTTGCAGCACAAAATTTCACCAATGACCTTAACCAAGTCTTTAATAATACTCAAGGTAGCCCTCAACGCACACAAAAAGAACCCATTCCCCACCGCCAACCTTTTCAAACTGCTTGGATCCGTTACACTACTTTACAACGTGAGTGGAAATTCGCACAGCAAAATAATCAGCTGCGAATAACTTCCACAACGCTTTCAACTCTTAACTCCCAAGCGGAAGTTGTGCAAAGTGCTTTAAATCAGCTGGCTACTAACCCAGATAACACTAAATTGGCAACAGCGAGAACATCGCTTTTAAGGTTACAGTCTCAATTTAGAGAGTTGATGCGTCTACAAGCGTTGGAAAATCCATATCAAGTCAGAGTTTGGGAAAATCGTCTTGCCACGATAGAGAAGTTGTTACGTTACGGAGAACGAGTACAGTTGCACCGCTCCCGGAGTTAAGGTGGGCATTGCAATCCCCACCGTAATATCAATTCAAAATTCGCTCATTCAATCCGGAAGAAAGCCGAGACGAAACTTGGGTTTGGGAGTGTGTATCTGTCGCATTCTTTTTTCAAATTGGTATAACTTGAAAATAAGGAGTGAAGCGCCCAGTGTTAACGTTTACGCAGCGCCCCTTTTAGGGGCTAGTAGACGCCCAGGTCGCCGTAGGCTAGGAGGGAGTGAGGGCACCAAAGAGTAAAAATCCTTTCTCCCAGCACCAGATGCTCCCTGCTCAGAGCGCTAATGATAAATCTTTAACCGAACACAATATGAAGCGTATTGGTTAATAAGCGAAGCAGTGCGCTGGCTCGTCTTTGTTCATCGAGTCGAGTGCAAAAATAGTGTAAAAACATACTTATTTACGAGAATTTACGCAAGAAAATACCGATAGACAAGGTAAAAATGAAAAGACACCAGGACTTACGCACGAACAACGTAACTATAGTCCGCAGCGACGTTCAAGAAGCATAAGCCCTATGCGCAAAGCGTGTGCGAGTGCGACAAGTGTGTCTGTTTTGGTGAGTTCTTTGCTGTTCAATACATCACTTAATAGATAGAAAACAATTTTCTGCTATTAGATTCTTGCAAACATTTATGCACACCTTTGCTCAATTTATTTCACTGCCATCATTAGATTCTGCAATTGACTTTTTTCCCCTAACTGTTTCACCCGAAACACTTCTATCAGATGTCATAGCTCTGATGAAGAACCATGAACCGCAAGCAAGGTGTGTGTTGATAGTTGAGAATTTGCAGATAGTAGGGTGGTTTACAGAGCATGATGCTTTACACCTTCTATTTTCAGACGTCAACCTACAGACTGCCAAGGTGTCTGAAGTCATGAGGACTTCAATACCCACCCTAAAATATTCTGAGATTCCTTGTGTAGTATTTATACTGTCATTTTTACGCCAATATAATTTATTTTGTGTACCACTCATTGGTGAGCAAGGTCAACTCCTTGGCTTATGCACTTATGAAAGTATTTGTCAAGCCTTACAACAAGCACAGGACATTATATCGAATCCGTCTTATGGCTGCATGTTTGCCAGCAACGAAGATATTACCGAGCAAAAAAGAACTACTGAGACATTGCGTGAGAGTGAGGAGCAATTCCGCAAACTGGCAAACGAGTTACCAATACTCATGTGGATAAGTGATGTTAATGGTTTGAATACATTTGTCAACCAATCTAGCGTAGAATTTACAGGACGCCCTTTTGAAGAGTTACTAGGTGAAGGTTGGCTTGAAGGAATTCATCCTGAAGATAAACAGCACTGTGTTGATACATATCTACCAGCATTCAAAAATCATCAACGTTTCGACTATGTCTATCGTTTTTTGCGTGCTGATGGAGAGTATCGTTCGCTGAGCAACATAGGCGTTCCAAGGTTTGAATCTGATGGTAGCTTTGTTGGTTACATTGGCTGTTGTATAGATATTACTGAACGTGTAGAGGCAGAATTCGCATTACAAGAAGTACAAGCAGAGCTAGAAACGCGAGTTGAGGAGCGAACAAGGGCTGTCAAACAAATGAATCGGCAGCTGATTTTTGAAATGACTGATCGTGTTTATGCAGAAGAGCAACTGCGACAATCGCAGCAAATGTTGCAGTTGATCATGGACAACATTCCCCAAGGTATTTTCTGGAAAAATACAGCTTCTGTTTACTTAGGTTGTAATCGCATCTTTGCCAAAATGTTTGGTCTTGAGACTGCAGAAAATGTTGTGGGCAAGACTGACTACGATTTCGTGGTTAACGAAGAGGAGGCAGATTTTTACAGTGAATCTGACCTGAAAGTGATGCAAACTGATACGCCCGAATATCACATTATCTTTTCCCGCATCCAAAAGGATGGTAAACAAGTTTGGCTACAGGCAAGTAAAATCCCACTTCACGATCATGAAGGCAATGTCATGGGGGTTCTTGGCACTTTTGAAGACATTACTGAGCGCAAACAAGCAGAAGAAAGTTTACAACTGCGCGATCGCGCGATCGCAGCTAGCAGTAATGGCATCATCATTGCTGATGTTACAATGCCAGACTCGCCAATCATATATGCTAACTCAGCTTTGGAGCAAATCACTGGTTATTCAGTAGAGGAGGTGATTGGGAAAAATTACAGTTTTCTCCACGGCTATGATATCAATCAACCGGGTATGACCGAGTTACACGATGCCATTGCGCAAGGAAAAAGTTGCACCGTAGTTTTACGTAACTACCGCAAAGATGGTACACTATTCTGGAATCAGGTCAGTATTTCTCCGGTTTATGACAATCATGGTCAATTTACTCATTACATTAGTATTCAAAGTGATATCACGGAACGCAAGCAGGCAGAGGTGGCGCTCTTAGTTTCGCAAGAGCGGTTGCAATACTTACTTTCTTCTAGTCCTGGTGTGATTTATAGCAGCAAAATCGAGAGCGACTATAGCATTACGTTTATGAGCGCAAACGTTATCGCGACACTTGGGTATGAAGCACATAAATTTACTGCTGATTCCAGGTTTTGGGCTAGTCATATTCACCCAGAAGACTTACACCAGGTGTTTGTAGCGCTGTCAAAACTTCTTGAGCAAGGGCACAATAGTCACGAGTATCGATTTTTGCACAAAAATGGTACATATCGCTGGATGTACGATCAAGCAAAGCTGGTACGGAATGACGCTGGTGAACCATTGGAAATTGTCGGTTACTGGCTGGACATAACAGAACGTAAGCAGCTAGAAGAGGAATTAAAAGCTTCGCTGTATAAAGAAAAAGAACTGAATGAACTGAAATCTCGCTTTGTCTCAATGACTTCCCATGAATTTCGTACGCCGTTGAGCACTATTCTTTCCTCATCAGAGTTATTAGAACACTACCGCCATAAATGGACTGAGGAAAAACAACTGTCTCACCTGCATCGCATTCAAACTTCTGTCAAGCGTATGACTGAGATGTTAAACAATGTCTTAGTGATTGGAAAAGTGGAGGCAGGAAAATTAGATTTTAAACCCATGCCCTTTGATTTAGTTGAATACTGCCATTATCTAGTGGAAGAATTACAACTGAATGTTAATAATCAACATGCAATCAACTTTAGTAGTCAATCTGATTCCATGCCATGCTGTATGGATGAAAAATTGCTAGGGCATATTCTGGGTAATTTACTCTCGAATGCAATTAAGTATTCTCCAAGTGGTACTACTGTCAGATTTTCCCTGACGTTTGAGAATGCTTTAGCAGTCTTTAGAATTCAAGACCAAGGAATAGGTATTCCACCAGCAGACTTACCTCACCTATTTGAGTCTTTTCACAGAGCAACAAACGTAGGTAACATCCAAGGTACGGGGTTAGGATTAGCAATTGTAAAAAACTGCGTGGAAACTCATCATGGTGAAATTACGGTAAAAAGTGAAATTGGGCTGGGAACTCTATTTACTGTAACTCTGCCGTTAAACAATTACATTCCATCAGAGGCAAGCCATGACCAAAATTTTAGTCATTGAAGACGAAAAACTAGTACGAGAAAACATTATAGATTTATTAGCTGCAGAAGATTTTGATACTATTGCTGCTGCTAATGGACGCATTGGATTAGATTTAGCACTTTCTCAAACTCCTGATTTGATTTTATGCGACTTAATGATGCCAGAAGTTGATGGTTATGGTGTCTTGACAAGATTACGTGAAAAACCAGTCACAGCAAGTATTCCATTTATTTTTCTGACAGCAAAATCTGCTAGGACTGACTTTCGTCAAGGAATGGATTTAGGTGCTGATGACTATCTGACAAAACCATTTACTCGGACTGAACTATTAAATGCGATCGCAAGCCGCTTAACCAAGCAAGCAAGTTTGGCAAAGCAAGTCTCTACCAAATTTGACGTCCAGACTTTCTCTCCCAAACAACAGATGATAGAAATGTTTTTGCGTCGTGCTATAGAACGGGAGGAGTTTGAGCAATTTCTGGTTTACTACCAACCTATAGTCGATATTCATTCTGGCCGAATTATCGGTGCTGAAAGTTTATTACGTTGGCAGCATCCAGAATTAGGAATGGTTACTCCCACAGAATTGATTCCTTTAGCAGAATCGACTGGTTTAATTCTCCCTATTAGTGATTGGGTATTAAAAAATGTTTGTCAACAAATGAAACTCTGGCATAATCAAGGATTCACAGACTTGCGCATAGCTGTTAACATATCGGCTAATCAATTAAAGCAACCTAACTTTACTGAAAAAATAATTCATCTTTTATTGGTCAATAACTTAGTCCCAGATTGCTTAGTTTTAGAGTTAACTGAAAATATAATTAGACCAGATATAAATCAGGCTATTTCAACTATGAATGAAATTCATTCTTATGGAGTTAAAATTGCTATTGATGATTTTGGAGCCGGATATACTTCTTTAATTTATTTGAAGCAATTACCCATTCACACTTTAAAAATTGACCGATACTTTATTCAATGTATTGCCAATGATTTACAGAAAGCAATCATTACTACGGCATTGATTCAAATGGCACATAATCTTAACCTTCATATAGTTGCCGAAGGTGTGGAAACGGAACAGGAACTTGCTTTTTTGCGTCAACATAAATGTGATGCAATACAAGGGTTTTTCTTTAGCCACCCATTACCAGCAACAGAGTTTGAAAAAATCTTAGTTGCTAAAAAACGCTTAAATATGTCAACCGTATAATATTTTTTATTCAATGTAAATGAATGATTATCAATTATCAATTATCAATTGTCGCTATAAATGAGCGTTTAGGAAAAATTAACAATTGATAATTGACAATTGATATTTTGACGATTAATGTTAATGGACTACGAAATAAGACGTAATCGTAATCGATAACCAATCAAATCAAAATCTAATTTTTTAAAAGAATTAAGTTTTTTTAAATATGTATAAAATTTTGATCATAGAAGATGAGACAAGTGTCAGACAGAATCTTTTGGAATTACTAACTTATGAGGATTTTGATGTTATTGCGGCAGAAAATGGTCAGCTTGGTGTGAAGTTAGCTCAAAAGGAAATTCCCGACTTGATTATTTGTGACGTGATGATGCCAGAACTAGATGGTTATGGCGTTTTAAAAACGTTACGTCAACAATCTACAACAGCAACGATTCCGTTGATTTTTTTAACCGCTAAAACTGAGAAAACTTACTTACGCCAAGGGATGGAATTAGGAGCTGATGACTATTTAACAAAGCCTTTTACCCGCGCAGAACTAATTGCTGCGATTTCCTCCCGATTAAAAAAACAACTTGCCATTCGTCAGCAGTCACAAAGAAGGCTGGATGATTTGCGTAGTAGTATTACCATGTCTCTTCCTCACGAAATGAGAACACCACTAAATGGTATTTTAGGTTTTTCAGAACTTTTAATGAAAGAAGCCGATAACCTTTCTCGGCATGAAATTTTTGAGATGGCAGAAGGTCTTCATAAGTCGGGAAAACGCTTACACAGGTTAGTTCAGAATTTTTTGTTGTACACAGAACTCGAAATGATAGCAACAGATCCAAAACGAATGAAAAACTTGCAAAGCCATAAAACTGTTTTCCCTTCAATGGCGTTGCAAAAATTAATTACTGAAAAAGCTCAACAAGTGGGACGTTATACAGATTTCCAAGTCGATTTACAAAGCCCTTGTTGTGTACAAATTTGCGAAACAAGACTTTCTAAAATTATTGAAGAACTAATTGATAATGCCTTTAAGTTTTCAATATCAGGAACAGAAGTTTATCTAACAAGTACTTCAGTTAGTAATCAACTGATGATCTCACTGACCAACTACGGACGAGGTATGACAGCCGCTCAAATTGCTGAATTGGGAGCATACCGACAATTTGAGCGCCAACTCTATGAACAACAAGGCTCAGGTTTGGGTTTAATCATTGCTAAACGTATAGTTGAGTTATACGGAGGGGAACTTTGTATTCACAGTAAGCTAGGAGAAAAAACAGTTATGCAAGTCGTGCTTCCGTGTATTTGAGCCTTACTCCTAAAAGCGCAGCGCAATCTTACCGAAATGCGCGCCACTCTCCATATACTCTAACGCCTGTCGCGCTTCCTCAACGGGGAACACTCGGTCAACAATGGGTTTGATACCATGTAAAGCAATTCCCTTGTTCATTGCCTCAAACATAGCGCGACTACCTACGTAGATGCCTTGTACAGTTATCCCTTTGTGCAAAATCGATGTTGTACTAACATCTGCGCTGAATCCAGAAAGTACTCCAATGAAACTGATATATCCACCGTAGCGTACAGCGCGTAGGGATTTATTGAAGGTTGCAGCACCCCCAACCTCAATGACGCGATCAACTCCCACCTCATTTGTCAGTTGCCAAACTTTCTCATCCCAATTTGGTGTGGTTTTGTAATTAATAAGTTCAGATGCTCCAAGTTCCTTTAATTTCTCTAACTTCAAGTCGCTGCTAGAAGTGGCAATGACTTTTACCCCCATTATCTTGCCAAACTGCAAGGCAAATAAAGAAACTCCTCCCGTACCTTGTATCAGAATAGTATCGCCAGCTTTCAGTTTGCCATCTGTTGTGAGGGCATTCCAAGCTGTGACTGCTGCACAAGGTAAGGATGCTGCTTCCTCGTCAGAAAGATGTTCTGGGACATGAACAACGCCATCTTCATCAAGCGTCACGTACTCAGCTAAGATACCATCAATCGCTCCACCCAACGCTGATTTTGATTTGTCTGCTGAAAACTCCCCTTCTAACCAGGTTTGCATGAAGATTCCAGCGACGCGATCGCCTACTTTGACTCTAGTCACTCCCTCGCCAACATCAACCACTTCCCCCACACCATCAGAAAGTGGAATAAACGGTAGCTTTTGCTTAGAGCCATATGCTCCTTTGACAGTCAACAAGTCCCGATAGTTGAGTGAAGCAGCACGCATCTTGAGGAGGACTTGTCCTGCTTTTGGTTGTGGTTCTGGTTTTTCAACCAGTGTCAATGCTTCCAAACCTTCTTTAGACTGAACTTCCCAAACTTTCATTGCTGTTTCCTATTACTTTTTTCTACTGCTTTGTGATCACAAATTGGTGCAATATTGAATCTGCCTTGTATTAGTATGACTCTAGCGAGTGGTTACAAGCCAACAACACACCGTCCAGTCATAATGGTCGTAAAGGTGCCGATATTATTGACACTGATTTTTTTTGAAATCCAAGCACACAATATTGATGGGTTGTCAAAAAACTTGATTCTTCGGGTTTGTGCAACCTATAAGCTCTTTGCAATAGCAGAAATTACTATGTCTTTGTCATCTTCACAAGAACAACGTTTCCCCTCCCTCTGGCGTCAAGTGATTAGCCATGCTCTAATCGCTGTCTTGAGTGTAGGGTTAACTTTGACGACTTTATGGGCATTTCCCAATTTACAAATTTTTAAGGAGTCATCTCTACCCAGTGCTACCGCACCTATAACTTCCAGAGTCGAAACAACCCCATCTCCAATAGCAGCAGATCAAGAAATTCCTATCCGCAGTTTCGTTAGTGCTGCTGTCAATCGAGTTGGATCTGCCGTCGTACGAATTGATACAGAGCGTACGATCACAATGCGTGCGCCTAATTCGTATCTTAGTGATCCTTTTTTCCGTGATTTTTTTGGTAATGATTTCTCTGCAATGCCTCAAGAGTACCACCAACGCGGAGAAGGTTCTGGTTTTATTATTGACCCCAATGGCATGATTCTCACCAATGCTCATGTTGTCAGCGGTGCTGATTCTGTCACTGTCACCCTCAAGGATGGACGCAAGTTAAAAGGAGAGGTGAAAGGGGTGGATGAACCTTCAGATTTGGCTGTTGTCAAAATTGATGGGAAAGATTTGCCAGTAGCTGCCCTTGGGAACTCCCAAGACTTGAAAGTGGGTGATTGGGCGATCGCAGTCGGCAACCCGTTAGGATTAGATAACACGGTAACTTTGGGTATTATCAGCACGTTGAATCGATCCAGCGCTCAGGTTGGCATCCCAGATAAACGCTTGGACTTTATCCAAACTGATGCTGCGATCAATCCTGGTAACTCTGGTGGTCCCTTGCTGAATGAACAAGGTGAAGTGATTGGCATTAATACAGCAATTCGTGCTGATGCTCAAGGAATTGGGTTTGCTATTCCTATCGACAAAGCTAAGCTTATTAAAGATGCTTTGGTTCGTGGTGAGAAAATTCCGCATCCTTACATTGGCGTTCGGATGATGACTCTTACACCAGAATTGGCAAAACAATCCAATAATGATCCCAATACAGCCATAACTTTACCACAAATCAATGGTGTCTTGGTGATACAAGTGATACCTAATAGTCCTGCTGCTACTGCTGGTGTGCGTCGAGGAGATGTCATTACCCAAGTTGGTGAACAAGCGATAACGACTGCCGAACAGTTGCAAGACTTGGTAGAACTCAGTCGAATCAACCAGCCCTTGCAAATGAAGGTACAACGGGGTGAACAAACTCAACAGTTGAGCGTGCGACCCGGTGAACTGGGGGAAACTATGAAGTCTTAAATCAGTGAAGACTTCGACAAGCGAAGTGCATCGCAGTTATACAGTGAGTCCAGTGCTGCCAAGAGTTGTGCCTTGCGGAGCCAGTACTTGATGAGGGTTTCCCTCACTTGGTATCTGGTGAGACCAGCGCTGCAGGAGGGTCTCCCTCCGTAGGCGACTGGCGAACCCGAA
>NZ_CAWPKW010000401.1:0-1031 GCF_963888615.1 Brasilonema octagenarum UFV-OR1
TTACAGCAATTTTCAGGTAAATAGACCACAGTGGTTGAACCAACCGAAGGCATCATCTTCGGTAATGTAATTTACAGCAAGAGCCATTGCTTGGTCGAGTGATTCAGGGGTACGTGCCTCACAGGAACGAAGGAATTGCTTCAGTTTCGACCAACAAAGCTCGATAGGTGATAAATCAGGAGATAATGGTGGCTTAAACTTGACTTTTGCACCGACGGACTCGATGGCAATTCTGACACGCTCGGCATGATGAACCTTCAGATTATCCATGACCACAATTGCTCCTTTCCATAGCTGAGGCAGTAAGACCTGGGTCACATAAGTGAAAAACACCTCAGTATTTGTACTTCCTGGTACAGTCATCGACGCAATCAGTCCATCGATGTTCAAACCGCCAATCAAAGAAACGTTACCACTCTTACTTCCAGGGATACTACCAACGGCTCGTTCGCCATTTACGGCTCTGGCGAACAAGCGCGACATTGACAAATTTATTCCCGCTTCATCGACAAATATTAAATTTCTGACATCAATCTGATCTAACCAACGCCGATAGTCATGTCTTAACTCTTGCACTCTTGGGGTATCTTGCTCCTTGGCATAAAGACTTTTTTTTTACAGCGTAAGCCTAATTTTTCTACCGCACGATGCATTGTTGGGATACTCACCCTAATCCCTGTCTTTTCTTGATAGCGATCGCATAATTCTCTAAGCAACAAATCATTTTTTTCCTCAACCAGAGATTGAAGCCAGCTCAGATGCTCGGTTTGAATTGTTGGCTTTTGGTATCCTCCACGTCGTTTCGCCTCAATTTGTCCATCTTGACGATAATGACGCAACAGATTTCGCACAAATGACAAGCTGACCTTGAATCTTTCAGCCAACTGACGTTGAGAGCCTTCCTTTGCTTCCCAAGCTCTAATCACGCGACGACGCAAATCACCTGAATAAGATACTGGCATCGAATCTAACAATTACTTTACTACCAGCTTACCGTAGTTTGTGGTTCAATTACCTGAAAATTGCTGTAA
>NZ_CAWPKW010000402.1:0-1029 GCF_963888615.1 Brasilonema octagenarum UFV-OR1
GAAAGTGTTGAATAAGCATAGAAAAAACTCGCTCTGCGACTGCATCCCACTGCACTAACAAAATTCAAAATGATAATAGGTTCGTACAGCAATCCTAGATAAGTCGTGAACAAAAAAAACGAACCGCAAAGGACGCAAAGGACGCAAAGAAAAAAAAGAGAAGAAGAGGAGGATGTTCATATCCTATTTAGGAAGGCTGTAACACTCCACTCGCCTAATGTACCCTATGGCTCACTCGTAAATCCTATAATTTTTTAAATCTGTTGAGAGGACGCCGGAAGCAAGGGAGAATGATTAAGCCCATTGTTTCAGAGAATTGTATCACCTTAAATTTCTCTTCCTTGATTCTATAATCTGTGAATCAACACCGTAATATTCAGCAGCTTGAGACATATCATACATCAGTAAATTTTCGTTTCCTAGTTCTTTTCTAATTCCAGGTTTAGATAGATATACATCAAGAGCTTTTATAATTTCTGATCCTACAGCCTTAGCTAATAATGGTGGAACTGAATTTCCTATTTGTCGAAATCCATGCCATTTTGTGACATGAAATCTGAACCAATCTGGATAAGAATGTAAACGTGCAGCTTCACGCACAGTAATACATCTTGGAGTAGATGGGTGAATTGGTCTAGCAGAAGTAAATGCTCCTCTATTACTTGGTGTTCCTGCTCTAAGTGTATTGCATATTCCTTCACAAGCAAGTTTATAAAAGCGGCTAATAGGTTCTGTTTTCCCAGGAGGAGTAGCTTCAAATCTTTTGATAGATTGAAAAGTATGCTTTGTTCTTAAACTTGAAGTGAGCATTCTAGAGTCATATTTACGCTCATATGAATAATCATTATCTGTATCGCAAAGACCACGAAGTTGTCTACTGTAATCACTTGGTTTACCAAATTCTGCTATCACCGAATCTTTTTCAAAAAGTTCTATATAATCTTCGATTTCAGGTAAATCGCCAATTGCATCCCAAACTGTTGGACTTAATGGTAGTTGGTTTTGAAAAGCTGTTTTATTTAATTTTGC
>NZ_CAWPKW010000403.1:0-1027 GCF_963888615.1 Brasilonema octagenarum UFV-OR1
AAATCGTGTTTAGAAACTCTGTATTTTTAGTAACAGCGTATAAAATCTTGAAAGCCGAATGCAATGAATAATCTTTTGATAGGCTTGACATTTCTTTAAGTTTTGTTTTAGTCAAGCCTGGTTGAACTGCAACTCAATTGATACACAAGCTGTTAACCGCAGCTTACCAACTTCTGTCTGCGTTTGCGCCCCAGATACGAACCTACTCCTAAAGCACCAAACGCGAGTACGCCCAATGCAGAATTTGATTCAGGAACTTTTGCTTTTGGATCAATCTTCAGGACTTGACCGACTCCAGCGCGATCGCCAAAACTCGAAACATAAATAGCACCATCAGGATCTATAGTGAGGGCAGTAGCTGACTCTAGTCCATTACCACTAAGGAGAGTTCTACGAGTCCCATCAGGAGCTACTTGAATCAGTGAACCATCAAGATTCCCCTTATAAAATGCCTCATTGGCAAATTGTAAGGCATACAAATTGCCTTCAGTATCGAAAGCCAAGTCAGTCAGTTGCGTAAACCCATCAGCATAAACTGTTGCTTTACCATCTTCTCCAACACGAAAGATATTTGCTTTACCTTCTGGGATAGGAACACCTGTGAATTGGCTGACATATAAAGCTTGATCCGGACCAATTGCAACACCTGTGGGTACTGCTTGATATTTAATCTCTTGCGTGGGAGTAGTTATAGTTTGATCAGGAAACTCAACAAGCGTCTTTAAATTACTACCATCAAGGTTTACACTTAAAACCTCGTTCCTATTTGCATTTGCAATATAAGCAGTATCACCCTTAATTGTAAAAGAGTAGGGATTGCTACCTACATAGCCATTAGGTAAAAGCACAGTCGGATCCTTGGCGAATTCATAGCTGGAAATATCGGCAATACTTGTCAACGCACCGGTGTTAAAGTCAACTTTATATAGCTCTCCAAAATTCGGAGAATTTAAGGGTGTATTGTTGTAATTTACACCAGCAGAAAGACCAATTAGAAGGTAAGGATTTCCAGCAGCATCAAATTGGA
>NZ_CAWPKW010000404.1:0-20857 GCF_963888615.1 Brasilonema octagenarum UFV-OR1
AGATGCCTGCGACGGGAAACCCGTCTTCAGCACTGGCTCCGCAACGCACTGGCTCTCCTTATCAAGGAGAGGGAAAGATTTTTGCGTCATTAAAAGCAAAGGTGGATGACATAGATGGAGAGTGTGTCACCTCTAGTAACTATAGAGCGAAAGATTTTTGCGTCATTAAAAGCAAAGGTGGTGAGGTTTAATATTTTATTTGAGATACTTACTTATTTCTCGTAAAAATACAACCATTACGAGCGATAATAGTATATAGAGGTAAAAGTACTTGAAATGTTGTTAACCACTTCTGCTTGTTGTGCTGTTAGTCTGATTCAACAACAAGAGCAAAACAATTATAACCATAAAACGCAGTCTGGACAAATGCAATGTATTGATACTCCACTTGACAACTGCAAGAGTATGTCTAAAAATTGCACTGTTGTGGAAAATGGTCGTGTCGTTGTTAAACCAGCACAAATACAATTGTAATACCAATTCTTAATTCAATCCGCTGCCCTGACATTCTTGGTGATAAAACCCACACATGAGTAACGAACAACAACTCAGTCTCTTCGAGGATTCAAGTATTGACTCGAATGACCAAAAAGAGCTGATTCCTAAAGACGCGAAAATTCCCATTCCGACTGGAACCTATGCCAATATGACGGAATTGGCACAGCATTGCAACCAGTGTCACCGTTGTGGATTGGGAAAGACACGTACTCATGCTGTTGTTGGAAGGGGTGATCTTAAAGCACCAATTATGGTTGTGGGGGAAGCACCAGGTCAAACTGAAGACGAAACTGGCTTACCCTTTGTTGGCAAGGCAGGGCAGCTGTTGGAGAAAATTTTAGCTTCAGTTAAATTAGATACTCAAAAAGACGTTTATATCTGTAATATCAACAAGTGCAGACCTCCTGATAACCGAGTTCCTACGACTGAAGAAATGGACGCTTGCAAGCCTTATTTATTGGAACAAATTCGCCTGGTTGATCCAAAAATTATTCTTTTTGTAGGTGCAACGGCTGTTAAAGGGTTAACTGGTGATAAGCGCGCAATTTCCAAAATTCGTGGAGAGTGGATGGAGTGGGATGGGCGTTTGTGTATGCCAATTTTTCATCCGTCTTATTTGCTACGTAACCAATCACGTGAAGTTGGTAAGCCTAAGTGGTTAACGTGGCAGGATATACAAGCAGTGCGTGCTAAGTTTGATGAAATCCATAAAAACCAGTAGCTGGTAAGTATCTGGTGTTTGAGCAAAAGTTTGGCAGAAAATCCGGAATGCTGTCGCTTCAATTGGTACCTAAATAACCATCCTCCATCTATCAGGTATTCCCCAATCTGGGGCAGATGGTTGAGCATACAGTCACGCACTATTGCAAAGGAGAAGGCTTATGTTGAAATGGTTATTCATGGAAGATGATGAAAGCATTAAGAAACGCAAAACTCATAAGCGTTCTAGTGGTAGCAGCGACAGCAGTGGGTACACTGGCGATGCTGGAGGACATGACGGTGCTAGCAGCGACAGTGGTTGGTTCGGTGGCGACGCTGGGGGACATGACAGCGGTAGCAACTATGACTCTGGTGGCGGTTGCGACAGTGGAGGCGGTGATGGCGGTGGCGGCGGTTGTGATGGTGGCGGCTTTTGAGACGAACCTTTCAAACTCCGAGAACGCACACGCACACTTCCGGCTTGACAATCTCGTAACCAAGCAACAACTGCTTGAGCAACGACACCATCACTACTATTTCGCGGCGGTGTCGGTGGCTGATTCTTGGGAAACGAACCAATTTGGGAAAACATCATCACAAAACGCCAATCACTTTTTGTTTTTGTGAGAAACAGCCAGTGGAATTCCTGTAATTGAACTGGTTTGCCTGCAGTATATTGTCGCTCTAAAGTCGTAAAAAAAACTTGCTCTACTCCAACTGATGCAGTTTTCCCAGAATCTGCCGTGTATCCACTAGGATCAAGAGGTAGCGGTGTAAACTCAGGTCTTCCCGCCACTACCATATAACTATAAACGTCAGTTGCCCTGCTCAAGCGACGGGCGCGTTGACTTGCTCTATTCGCATAATTTGGTAAATCTTGCAAGAGTTGAGTCGTTAGTGTTTCTAGATTTTGGTTTGAGCAAGAAAACCTATTAGGATCAATCGGTTTCCCCTCCGATTGGGTGGAGGGGTTGGGAGTGATTTTTTTAGCTTGTACTGGGGTATCTAGAGCATTTGATAATAGCCAGAAGACACAACAAAGAAGCCACAAGCTTTTATTTTTGTTTTTCACTCCTGAGTTCATGTCACCGCCACTAATTCCTCACAAATCCTTTTCCAAGCTAACTCTGGATCAGCAGCTGCGGTGATAGGACGCCCAATGACGAGGTAATTTGCTCCTGCAGACAAAGCTTGTGCAGGAGTGAGCGATCGCGCCTGATCACCTTTTTGCGCCCAAGTTGGACGTACCCCCGGACAAACCAGCAAAAAATCATCTCCACAACTTTGTCGCAGTTGCGCCACCTCAACAGGAGAGCAAACAGCCCCATCTAAACCCATCTCTTGAGCCATTAGAGCCATCTCCAAAGTATATTCTGGTAATTCTAGAGGTATTTTCAACTCAAACGCCAACTGTCTGGAAGAAAGACTCGTCAACAGCGTAATCGCAATTAACTTAGGCGGTTTCACACCCGCATCTGCTGCTCCTGCTTGTACCGCTTCAGCTGCTGCGCTCAGTGCTTCTTTACCACACGTGGTATGAATTGTCAATAAATCAACGCCATAACGAGCAGCCGCACGACAAGCACCAGCGACAGTGTTGGGGATATCGTGAAACTTCAAATCCAAGAAAATACGTTTCTGCCGAGATTTTAGCACCTCCAGAATTTTTGGTCCTGTGCTTGTAAATAACTCCAAGCCCACCTTAAAGAAAGTGACTGACTCAAGCTGTTCGATAAGGGCGATCGCCGCTTGTTCATCCGCTACATCCAGAGGTACGATTATTTGCTCTTGGGCGTTCATCAGCTTTTCTCCTCTACGGTATCAGTCGGACAAACTTGTTTTTTCCCAGCTGCAAAACACGTCCTTGCAATTCACTCTTGTCAGTGAAAGTGGTTTCAATATCGGTGATGCGATCGCCATCTAAGCGCACCCCACCTTCTTGAATTTTGCTTTTACCTTCCCCGCCACTTTTGCACAAGCCACTGACATTCAGCAGGTATGACAGCTTTGCTGGAAACTGCACATCAGCGAGGGAAAACTCTGGGACGTCACCCGCCTCAATCTCCTTGATAGCTTGTTCACCGTGATATTGTCTCACAATTTCTTGTGCTAGGAGTTTTTGGCGATCGCGTGGATTTTCCGGTAGCTGCTCCAATGACAAATCCGTAAGTAGTGTAAAATAATCTTTCAGCAGATTGTCAGGAACTTGTTGCAGCTTTTGGTACTTTTGAGTTTGGTGTTCTAACAAACCCACATAATTACCTAAAGACTTAGACATTTTTTGTACACCATCTAAGCCAATTAAAATTGGCAGCAGTACTCCGTACTGTGGTTTTTGCCCAAAATGGCGTTGTAAATCCCGCCCGACAGCAAGATTAAATTTTTGGTCTGTCCCTCCTAATTCCACATCTGCCTCAATAGCAACAGAATCATAGCCCTGCATCAGGGGGTACAGGAACTCATGAAGGAAAATAGGATTCTCTTTTTTATAGCGCTCAGCAAAACCCTCCTTAGCGAGCATCTGCCCTACTGTCATTGTCGAGAGTAACTCCAAAATTTTGCCCAGGTTCAACTTGGAGAGCCATTCTGAGTTGTAACGTATCTCCAACCTGCCTGGTGTATCAAAATCTAAAATAGGTCGCACCTGCTCAAGGTAAGTCTGGGCGTTTCGCGCCACATCTTCTTCCGTAAGTTGGCGACGTACCTCAGATTTTCCTGTCGGATCACCAATGCGAGCAGTAAAATCGCCAATAATCAGTACTGCGGTATGACCAGCATCTTGAAACGCTCGTAGTTTTCGTACTGGTATACTGTGACCGAGATGAATATCGCTACCCGTTGGATCAATTCCCAATTTCACCCTTAGAGGTCGCTCAGTTGTTGCTAAACGCTTTTCTAAACTTTCAACGTGAGTATCAGAATCAGTCGGTTGTGGGAAAATTTCAACAATACCACGACGCAGCCAAGAAAAATCCTGCGTCATACTACTAGGAGATTGACTGTTAACTATGCTTTGCACTATCAAAGTAGGATTGGTTATGGTCACTGACAATTTGTATGACTTTCGTTTGCCAAACTAATATCATTGCAAAAAATTAACCGCCTTGCTTGATCCAAGACATTACACTATATATTTACTAGTGAGGAAGTAAAACCACCGTGTCGTCAAGGACTTTTGAAGATAAGCAGCCACAACCTCGAGCGTCTGGCTCAGGTTTTGAGTTTCTTAAAGGAGTCGGCCAGGTAGCTGGCGGTACTCTACTTTCCGCCACGATGCTGACAAGTTCTATTGTAGCGGGAGGACTCGTTGGCTTAGCGGTGAGTTTCCGCAACTTGCCAGATGTAAGACAGTTACGCAGCTTCTTGCCATCAGAAACAACTTATATCTATGACATCAAAGGTAAACTGTTAACGAGTATTCACGGAGAAGCCAACCGTGAAGTAATGCCATTAGATAGAATTTCTCCAGATCTCAAGCGAGCAGTATTAGCGAGTGAAGATAGCGACTTCTACTATCACCACGGAATTAATCCCAAAGGCGTTGGACGTGCAGTAGTCACCAACTGGTCAGCAGGCGGCGTGCGAGAGGGTGGTTCAACCATCTCCATGCAGTTGGTGAAAAACTTATTCTTGTCTCACAAGCGTGCCTTTACCCGTAAAATAGCCGAGGCAGTACTGGCAATTCGCTTGGAGCAAATTCTTACCAAAGACCAAATTTTAGAAATGTACCTCAACCAAGTTTATTGGGGTCATAACAACTATGGTGTACAAACAGCAGCACGCAGTTACTTTAACAAGTCAGCAGAAAATTTAAACTTGGCTGAGTCAGCGATGATGGCTGGTTTAATCCAAGCGCCGGAAGACTATAGCCCCTTCATTCACATGAATAAGGCAAAAGAGCAGCAGAAAATAGTTTTAGGTCGAATGAAGGAATTGGGCTGGATTACACAGGAAGAGTACGATAAAGCCCTCAAACAACCAATCAAACTCGGTAAAATTAAGTCTTTCCAAGGAAGCGCCTTGCCTTACGTGACAAACGCTGTAGCGCACGAAATCGCCAAAAAGTTTGGTCGTGAGGCGCTGCTTAAGGGTGGAATGCGAATTCAAACCACGGTTGATACCAAGTTCCAAAACATGGCGGAGGAGACTGTCAAAAATTGGCATGATATTTTGAGGGGGCAAGGGTTATCTAGAAACCAAATTGCTCTGGTTGCCATTGATCCCCGTACACATTTTGTCAAAGCTCTGGTAGGTGGCGTAGATTCTAAAACCAGTGAGTTTAACCGTGCAACTCAAGCTTTACGGCAACCTGGCTCTGCTTTTAAACCGTTTGTTTACTACACTGCCTTTGCAACTGGTAGGTACGGTCCAGAGACAACAGTCTACGATACCCCTGTGGGTTATCGAGATGGTGACGGATGGTACTACCCACGCAACTACGATGGTGGGTATGGGGGAGCAATGTCAATCCGCTATGCGTTGATGCAATCTCGTAACGTTCCCGTCATTAAGCTTGGTAAAGCTGTGGGAATGAATAAGGTTGTCGAAACCTGCCGCACCTTAGGTATTATGAGTCCCATGGAACCAGTCACTTCTCTGCCATTGGGTGCTATTGGTGTCACGCCGTTGGAGATGGCAGGTGCTTATGCTACCTTTGCCAACTATGGCTGGCAGTCTCCAACGACAATTATTGCCCGTGTGACAGATAGTGGTGGTAACATATTACTTGACAACACCCCTAAACCCGTACAAGCTCTCGATCCGTGGGCATCAGCAGCAACTATTGATATCATGCGCGCTGTCATTAATGGAGGCACTGGTAAACATGCTGCAATAGATCGCCCAGCAGCTGGTAAGACAGGAACAACTTCCTCTGAGAAAGATATTTGGTTTGTCGGAACCGTACCTCAATTAACAACTGCTGTTTGGGTTGGTCGAGATGATAACAGAAGTTTAGCTAGTGGTGCGACGGGCGGGACTATGGTTGCTCCAATTTGGCGCAATTTTATGATGAAGGCGCTTAAGGATGTACCTGTGGAGCAATTCAAGTCGCCTTACCAGTTTCCTCGACCTAAATCAAATTAAAGTTAAGAAAGTTAACATAGTTAACATTGAGGAGTTTGGTGTCAATTCCAAACTCTTCATTTTTGCTTTCAATAAAACATGCTTAACAGACAACGCCTAAAGCGTCAGCGGCTCGACTGAGCGGAAGCTTTAGGCGTCGTTCGCGTAGCGTCTCCGTTCGGCCTCAAGCCGTGCCCGTATGCGCAAAGCGCACGCCCAGAGGGCGAACGCGCAGCGTGTCCCTTTGGGACTCAGGGCTCAGGAGATAGCTTCGCCGAACGTCCGAACGGGAGCAGGGGAGAATCAATGACATCAGTAATATGACATGCAAAAAGGGGATATTCAGAGAAAAATATTACACTGCTATAACAAAATGGTACTCGCTACCAAACTCAACGAAAAGTAGCCCAAAGTGAACGGCAACAGCGTTAACAACTTGCAGCTAAGTTGAGAGAACTGGGAATTACCCTAATGGATATTAAAAACTTCAGTGAGGTATTTGCTCACGGCAATGAGGGCAGGCTTTCCACACGATCGCACGAAGTTTTATGATTGTTGTTCTAGTTCCTTTTTCATCCGCTGTAGGGTGAGATCCATTTGGTCAAACATTTGTTGCGGAGTTACACCAAACTGGCTTAACTGTGTCTTAAGTTGCTCTACAGTCATTTGTGCCATGAAATCTTCTGATAGCTCAAAACGCTTCATAAAAACCCGATAGCGATCCATCATGGCTTCCATCTGCTCAATAAACAGCTTTTTGCCATCGCGGTCAAATTTGCCATAGTTACCGCCAAGCTTGATAAGTGCTTGATAGTCTTCAAACAGTTGCTTGGCTTCTTGCTGAATTATGTCAGAATCAAAAAATCCCATCTTGGTTACACCCAACGGAGTGTGGAGACTCAGTAGCTCTGTTAATTGATGCCCTTTGCTTATTATAGTTTAGGGAGATAATCTAGAAAAGAAACTTCGGTTTGAGTACGGTTTGTTACCGCAATTTCAACACTTGACTTGCGCAACTTAAAATTGAAAACTCCAAGTTCATACAAGGTAATGCGACTTCCTTGCTATGCTTCTTGTTTCCCCTGTGCTCGCGTCCTCCCCATTTGTATTAATCTTAAAATCAAACGGTATTAGGCGTGGGGCAGGCATAGTCTTTGTCGGAGTAGTTCATCAGATAGGATTCAGTTACTATAACAGCAATGCTGAGTTTATTATGGTGCTTTAGTTATGTTTAATCAACGAAAAAGCCGGAGCATTGCCGCTATTTTAGCTTTGTCTGGTACAGTGGCAATTTCCGGATTACATAAGTTTTATCTAGGACAGCCACTTTGGGGTGTGCTTTATGTGTTGCTTTCTTGGACACCCATTCCCAAGGTAGCGAGTGCTATTGAAGGAGTTTGGTTTTTAGCGCAAGACGAAGAAGCTTTTGACCGTCATTTTAATTTAGGTAAATCAGCCATCAAAAACTCACAGTTCGCCAGCAATCAAGTTAGTACGGTTGCTCAAGGCTTACGGGAGTTAGAAAGTTTACGTCAAGATGGATTGATTTCTGAGTATGAATTTGAGCAAAAGCGCCGCCAGTTGCTAGATCATATTTCCTAAAGCAAGGAACACTATGAAAAATTGGCTACCTTTAAACTCTAAGTTACAAAAACTACGCTATAAGTTACAGAACGATCCATATTATCGATTACAATCAGCAGAAGAAATTGCGATCGCCGCCCAACTTGGTATCCACATTGATGCCAATCAAGCAACTGTTGATGATTGGTTACGGCTACCAGGGTTATCGATTCACCAAGCGCGATCGCTTGTACAACTTTCTCGCGCTGGTGTCAAATTTTACTGTGTTGAAGATATTGCCGCAGCCTTAAGTTTACCAGTACAAAGGCTAGAGCCACTCAAGCCAATTCTGAATTTCAGTTATTACGATGATGAATCTTTAGTTCTTGGTAGCCATAAAATCAACCCTAACACGGCAACAATTGAAACTCTAACAAAAGTGCCATTTATTGATTTATCCCTGGCGCAAGCAGTAGTTGAAAATCGCAGTTTAGCGGGAGCTTATCTTAACTTAGTTGATTTTCAGCAAAGGTTAAATCTTTCGGGTGAGACTATTACCCAGCTTATGTACTACCTACGATTTTAATCTAGACGTAGCGATGCTACGTCTTTACAATTAAATCACCCCAATCCTATTAAAAGGCCAAAAGCGGAACACTGCCCGACCAATAATATTTTCTTTGGGTAAAAACCCCCAGTAACGGGAATCGTTACTATCGTTGCGGTTATCTCCCATAACAAAGAATTCGCCAGGAGGAACTTGCCGCTCTTTCATTGGTAAAATTGGTGGCTCAGCTATATAATCTTCTTGTATTGGTTGCCCATCAATGTAAACCTTTCCACCTGCGATACTCACTTTCTTTCCAGGAGTGCCAATAATACGCTTAATGAAAGCTTGGTCTTTGGGATATCCTCGATGTTGTAATTCTTCTGGTGGCTGAAAAACAACGATATCGCCAAATTGTGGAGGATGAAACAAAGAAGAAATTTTTTCCACAACCAGGCGATCGCCCTTATACAACGTTGGTAACATCGAGTCCGAGGGAATGTAGCGGGGTTCTGCAACAAAAGTCCTAATTAAGAGTGCTAAGCATAAGGCGATCGCAATCAAGATAAGATTTTCCCGTAAAGTTCGCCATCCTCGCGACGATTCTGGGGATTCTTTAGCATCACTTTTCTGATGAGTCATAGAGAGCTGATTAATAAGTTAGACGAATTCTAGATTATTTTGACCCTAAAAGGACGTTTGTAACGGCTTAGGAAGAAACTTCCAGATTGTAATGCTGACAGAGGGTTTTGAGTTTTTCTTTGACGAGCGATACGCGTAGCGTCAAGCCTCCGGCTTATCGCACTGAATCAGGCGACACCACTACACAATCTTCCCCATACCGCAGTACTTTTGGATCTGGTTTGGACTAAAGTTTAGTCAACCGACGACGTTGAGAAACTTACTTTGAGTTTGGCGATACTGTCAATGCTTTGTTTCAATATCATATAACTGACAAAGGTTACGGAGTTTATGCTTAAAGCGATCGCGCATACTTTCAGGTGACACAATCACGCATTCATCCCAATAACGCGCAACTTCCCTAATCAGCCAAAAAGGATTTGCAACTCGCCGTACCACTTGACGCACATCTCCAATGATTTCATCACCAACGTCATCATCTTTGGGTTGATAGCTTTTTTTCAACCAACCATAAAAGTGTAATTGCACTTCTAGATAATCTAGTTTCCCTCGCCAATTTCGATTAATAGGTACAGCTGACTTAATGCTGTTATAGGTTAAACAGCGGTTGTGCCAAAGTTCTGGCAATTCGGGAATATCATTTTCTACATCATGGGTTTCTTCGCACCAGATGAGGAGGTAAAAGCGGTTATCAAAGGAGCGAGGTTCCGCATGACGAACTGTGTATTCCAGTTCTTGACCTTGAGAATTCCGGTAGAGAATGTAAAACGGCTGTTGCTTTTTCATCCAATCTTCAATTTGAATTCGCCACCCTTGAGTAGATTGGCTAATTTGTTTCATGAGAGACTGACGCAAGGGCGGTTCGAGATTACCTCGCTCTAGTAAAAGTGCAAGTACAGTTTGAGCTTCTCCAATACGACCTATATCATTTAAGGCTTTTATTGCTTGTTGCAAAGCGTTAACCTGGTTGGAATCAAGAGTAAAGGGCTTACCAAGTTCCAACGTTTGTTCAGCAATGGCTACTATTAGGCCGGAAATACTGGGTTCTTTTCCCCATAGAATATCAAGGCTACGGGCGATTTCCTCAAGCTTTTCAAGCGTTTGATAGAAAAAGCTAAAGAAGTGCTTTCAACATGGAAGAGTAAGCGAGGCGTTTCTGTGCATTTATCTGATGAAGAATTAGCAAGTGTAATGACTGATGTCGATAATCATTGGTCAGAAGAAGAACGGGATAAATTTTTAAAGCGCTTAAGTCAATCTTACGAACTTTTCCGTCAAGTTCCTGCTGAGTCTAAAAAAGGCAAAAGCAAAGGTAAAAAAGCAGCAGTTGAAGTAGAGAGTTAGGTTATGTTAACAATTCCTTTTCAGCAGGCAAAGCTTGTGGAGTTGCTGTGTTTAGAACCAATCTTTTTTGCCTCCAGGGAGTTGTCGGATACCTACTACACTGAGGGGACGATTGGGAATTATGCTTTAACCTATGCTTTGGGTTTGGTTAATTCCCCTTATCGTCTCCAAGGACAGGCTACAGGACGACCTACCTACAAAGAAGATTTTGCGGCGATCGCACAAACATTCTATATATTACCCGCCTCACCTACTCATGGTCGAGTGACTTTCCGGTTTGAACGTTTCAATGCCCTTTCTGATGCTTATTGGTACGCGATGACTAATAACCGAGTCGCCACAGCACGTGAAGATTTACCATTACAACGCCAAGGGAAAAAACCCAATTCCTTTAGACCAAGTAATTTTCCCCAGACAGGACGATTGCGGATGATTGAACGTGGTAATAAATTCCAAACTTTAGTTTTTGGCAATTATGAATTACCTGACTACATTCGTGTTGGTAAATTTTTAAGCAAAGTTAGAGTCAATATTCTAGAGACATTTGATGTCATTCCATTACCAGAAGGAAATTACCAAACTCGCGCTTACTTGAACGTTGCTGATTTACCACCACAGACTGAAATATTGTCTTTTGATTTAATTTCTATGCCTCCAGCACCAATACTTAAAAATCTTCATTTCCGGGGTGCTGCTTGGCAAGTGGGTGAAATAGTTGTGCCAGCAGGTTTACAATTTTGTGGTAGAGGCAGAATCAATGGTTAATCAAAGATTAGTTACTAAACTTGAACCTCGTAGTATTTTCGCCTGTGCATCATTACCCGATGAACTTTCATTCATGAACAATGCACTTCAACATCAAGTTGAGGTTTTTGAAAAATCTCGCGATGTTGATATTATCCTTGATTTAGCACCGACAGGTACAGGTAAAACAAAAGCGGGATTCACAGTTTTATTGCACCAACCTACGAAAAGTGCTATCTACATTGCCCCGACTAATGCTTTGGTAGAACAGCAACGTGAAGCCGCAGAGAAGTTTGTAAAAGAAGCTGGTTTACCTCATGTCATTAAATCTGCTTCGGCAAGAGAAATTAGAACATGGTCTGATGATAAAGTGGGTAAGCGACCAGGAGAGAAACTATATAACGTTTTGCGAAATCCTGCAACTATATTTTCGGAAGTAGGAGCAAATAAACCAATTATATTAGTGACAAACCCTGATATTTTTTACTACGCTACTTTCTTCGCTTACAATAAGCTAGATAGAAGTAATATCGCCAGTAGTTTTTACACCAAGTTTGGGACAGTCATTTTTGATGAATTTCATCTATATGATGCTAAACAGTTAGTAGGGTTGCTGTTCTATCTCGCTTATTCCCATCTTTTTGGCTTTTTTAAGTATGGAAGACGGGTTGTTTTACTAACAGCTACACCAGAACCAGCTTGTGAATTAGCACTGCAAAGTTTAGAAAAGCAGGCTGTGAGAATAGCCAGAATAGATGGAGAGACTGGTAATGGTAAAAGTTTACCATCTCAAACAACAGTCAATCTAGAATTAAGACCACAACCTGATACTAGGGAGGAGTGGCTAGCAGAGTTAGCGTTTGAAGTTGTCCAACGGTTTCGCGAAAGACCTAAAGAAAATGGTGCAGTCATTCTGGATTCTCTAGATAGTATTAATCGTCTCAAAGAGTTGTTGGACAAGCAAGGACTGACTGATTATATCGGACGCATGACTGGTCCTGCACCTTTTAAAGATAGACAACGGGCAATGGAGTGTCAAATAATTTTGGCAACTAGCACTGTAGATGTTGGATTTAACTTTGAAAGAAATCCTGCACCAACACGACAAAATTTAGATTGGTTGATTTTTTCAGCCCGTAATCGTGCTGCATTTTGGCAAAGAATTGGTAGAGTCGGACGTGTTTTGGGTAAATGTGAGACTAACATAAACTCAGAAGCGATAGCTTATTTACCAGCTATAGCTTGGGAAGAAGGTTTAGCCTCCCTCGATATATCTGGAGGACGTATTGCACTTGAACAAACATTGAAGAATCTTCCTTGTTTAGAGAAACCATTCTTGCTTGCATACTGGCGTTCGGAAGCGTTTTTAGAAATTGCTCGTCCATTATTAGAACTTGAAGAAGCATTTCAGGATATAGCAGGTGCAGAACTCATCCCACAGCTTTTTGAAACAATAAAATCAACTTTAGGAGGAAACCGTACTTGGGATGACTGTCGCTTTAGGATAAAAGTTTTACGAGGTGCTGAGAACCTTAGTAAAGCTTCGCTTAAAGATGTCCAAAACAAATGGAAATTTACTCCTGGTGGTCAAGCTTTTGTGAGAACTTACATTAAAGCTAAATACCCTGAAGATTGGGATGACTTACAAGCAGGACGTGTGAGTTTAGATGACTATGAACGACTATTCAAACAAGATGAGGAAGCGGCAAAGGATTTAAAAGAATTTGCAGAGATTTTCAGTACCAGCTATGCACCATTATTCTCTTTCAGAAATACTTTCTTTGAAAGTCTCCCAATTCGCGATCCTCATGGTTATCTCTTAGATGAATCAGAAGAAACACGCCTCGATCCTATTCATCTCTTACGTCACTACGAATTTGTTCCAAATGGAGAACTTATAGAAGTCACTAGTCGTGCCAAGGAAAATTATGAACTGGTTTTTCGTCTGAGTTATCCTGATACTTGGCAAGAATTTGTCAATACAGAACTCAATAAACTGACTGCTTTCAAAAATTGCCGTATTGAACGACGTTTAGGAGTAGGAGGAGCAATACGACCTACGCCCTTGATTCAAGTGCTAGAAAAACATCTCATACCAGGGATGATTATAGCTGAAAAAGAGAACCAATATATCATCTTCCAAATGCGAAAAGAAGGAATTGTTTCATATCCTATTGTCATTCAATGTAGCAATGCCCAAAAAGAATACAGATTTTTACCTGGGATTGCAGGAATCTTAACAATGGCAATGAAGGGTAAACAATTGCGTCTTCCAGATGATGAACCCTTTATAGTTTAATAACTCTCAATTATGCCCCACAGCCTCGTCCTTAACCTCATCCCCCAATCTCCCATCTACCCCGAATTCCTCACAGGTAGACACTACCACGCCCTATTCCTCACCCTCATCAGTTCAGTCGATAAAAATTTAGGAGACTATTTACACGCATCCAATGCAGAGAAACCCTTCACCCTTTCCCCCTTACAAGTCACACGCAATCATAAAAGCCACCAACAGAAAAACCACAGCTTGCAATTTTCCCATCAACGCCCAATTTCCCCAGGTACACCCTGTTGGTGGCGCATCTCGTTGTTAGACGACACACTCTTTAGCAAGCTGACTCCACTGTGGCTCAATCTTAACCCCGAACACCCTTGGCATTTGGGTTCCGCAGACTTGTATATTACTAGCATCTTTGGTACACCCCAATCAACACAACCTTGGGCAAATGCTTGTAGTTATACGCAATTGTACGAGCAAGCAAGTCAGGGCGATCGCACTCTCAACCTCACCCTCGCCACACCCGTCGCCTTCCGCCAAGGAGGATACGACACCGTTTTGCCAAATCGAGAATGTGTCTTCAACAGTCTTCTCAGTCGCTGGAACAAATATAGTGGGATTGAATTTTCCAACATCCCCATCGAGTCAATTTATCCAAGTTTTTGTAACATCCATACAGAAGTTATTCGTAACTATGACACCAAATTTGTTGGTTGTGTTGGCGAAATAAGTTATCGGATTTTAGGAGATATTGAACCAATTGCAATTAAACAAATAAATGCCCTTGCTGACTTTGCTTTATATGCAGGAGTTGGACGTAAAACAACAATGGGTATGGGTATGACACGTCGCCTCTCATCAAACGTTGAAAATTATGAATGAGACAGAATATATTCCTATTGCTTCCTTAAATCAATATGCCTATTGTCCACATCGCTGCTGGCGAATGTTTTGTACCGGAGAATTTATTGATAACCAATACACAATTGAAGGGACAAGTTTACATGAACGCGTCCACACATTGGGGCAAGGACATCGTGAAGAAACCTGGCAAGTTCGAGCGATTTGGCTGAAATCAGACAAATACAAACTTATCGGTAAATCTGATTTAATTGAATCAGAAAACGATGAGTTGTATCCAGTTGAATACAAACGAGGACGTAAGGGTGAATGGGATAACGATGAGTTACAAGTTTGTGCCCAAGCTTTATGTCTAGAAGAAATCACAGGACAAACAGTTACCACTGGCTATGTTTATTACGCACACTCACATCAACGTCAATTTGTAGAAATAACAGAAGAATTGCGTCAAAGTACAGTCGCCACAATTGAAGCTGTTCAAATGCTTCTACTAACAGGTATTATGCCAAAAGCTGTCAAGACAAAGCGCTGTACAGGATGTAGTTTGTACACACGGTGCTTACCAGAAGTTGTGGACAAAGTAGGACGGTATCAAGAAGCTTATTAATCCAGAGATTTGACATTTAGCATCACTTTCAATGAGCCTCGTAATTGATAGCCTCGGAATTAATTCCGAGGCTCAAAGACCAAGTCTACTAAAGTAGACTAAAAAGCTTATGTAGTCATCTTTAGATGACTTTGACTATGAGCCTGGGATTTAAATCCTAGGCGGACGAGACTTTTGACTGATTCCTTTCACCTCAATTTCTAACACTAACTATGAGCACACTTTACGTTACACAAGACGACGCATTTATCGGCAAAATCGATGAGCGACTGCACGTAAAATACGAGAAAAAGACAATATTAGATGTCCCGCTTATCAAAATTGACGGTGTCGTAGTATTAGGACGCGCCACAGTTTCACCATCTGCTATCAATGAATTATTGCAGCGTCAAATTCCCCTAACATTTCTGACAGGAACTGGTGGTTATTTAGGACGTTTAGAACCAGAAGTCACCAAAAACATTTTTGTACGCAAGGCGCAATGGCAAGCCGCAGGCAATACACCTCAAGCAATTCATCTCGTCCAAGGGTTTGTACGTGGTAAACTCAAGAATTACCGTAACACCCTTGTTCGTCGTCAACGTGAATCCAACGATCTAGATTTATCTGGTGCTATTGAACGTTTAGATAATGTCATTGCACCCATCGACACAACTCAAAACATTGATTCTTTACGCGGGTTGGAAGGTGCTGGTAGCGCTGCTTACTTTGGCTGCTTTAATGAAATGATTCGCAATACACAATTCACCTTTTCCAAGCGCGTTCGTCGTCCACCCACCGATCCAGTGAATTCTTTACTCAGCTTTGGTTATTCCTTATTGCGTCATGATGTCCAAAGTGCAGTTAATATTGTTGGGTTTGATCCATATTTGGGATATTTACATTGCGATCGCTATGGTAGACCATCACTAGCATTAGATTTAATGGAAGAATTCCGTCCCCTCGTGGTAGATGCAGTTGTGTTGTCTACGTTAAACAAGCAATTGTTGAAAGTTGAAGATTTTGTCACAGAACCTTTGAGTCATGCTGTTTCCCTCACCAACGAACCAAGAAAAACATTTCTGCGCCTATACGAACAAAAGAAATTATCCGAATTTAAGCATCCCGTTTTGGGACGCAAATGCACTTACCAGGAAGCTTTTGCACTGCAAGCCCGGTTACTGGCTAAATACTTAATGGGCGAAATCGAGAAATATCCACCGTTGGTTTTGAAGTAAGCGTTGAAGTCATCAGTTATCAGTCATCAGTTATCAGTTATCAGTTACCAGCTCATCTTGGCTTGATAACTGTTCACTGTTCACTGTTCACTGTTCAGTGATTCGGTTAATTTGCCAATGAATGTTGTTGTGTCCTACGATATCTCTGAAGACAAGCGCCGTACAAAAATCCACAAAGTCCTCAAGTCTTATGGGCAGTGGGTGCAGTATAGTGTATTTGAGTGTCAGCTGAGCGATACTCAATATGCCAAGTTGCGATCGCGCTTACACAAACTTATCAAGCCTGATACCGATAGTATCAAGTTTTATTTTCTGTGCGCTTGCTGTTTTGGTAAAGTCGAACGTATCGGCGGCGAACCACCCCGTGATGAGACGATTTTTTTTGCCGAATGCGCGGATGGGTAGGTGTACAAAAAGAGGTTTCAAAAAAAATGGCTGGATTGCTTACAGGACGAGGATTTCAAGGAAAAATTATTTATAACCATCCGCGCTCCTTGCCTAGACGGAATTTCAGCCATTTGCTGTAAATTGATTTAGTTTTTTTCATGCTATCATTAGATTATTCGCGCTTTGGAACCTTGAAAACTTTATATGGTGCAGTTTTCTGACTGCTGCAGTTGAAATTTCTCTTACTCCCTATTAGGGATTGAAACAACATCACAAATTCATCTCCACTATTTAGCTGAGACAGTTGAAATTTCTCTTACTCCCTATTAGGGATTGAAACAAACGCCAATTTAAAGCGCTCATCCCCACGGTATTATTTGTTGAAATTTCTCTTACTCCCTATTAGGGATTGAAACTGTTTAGTAGTTAAAGAAGCGTACAGATCCTGGGTGTTGAAATTTCTCTTACTCCCTATTAGGGATTGAAACTTGTCATATATCTCTACAATAATTTCCGTGAGAATGGGGGTTGAAATTTCTCTTACTCCCTATTAGGGATTGAAACATATTCAAGATATGCCACTTAAAGAACGGATTTAGTTGAAATTTCTCTTACTCCCTATTAGGGATTGAAACGAAATTTCATCTGGGTAGGCTTTTGCAAAATCAAGTTGAAATTTCTCTTACTCCCTATTAGGGATTGAAACAGTTGTAGTAAGTCTTGTAGGTCGGTGGGGGTACTGTTGAAATTTCTCTTACTCCCTATTAGGGATTGAAACTACTTCCCTGAACTTGATATAGATACCGTACTTAGGTTGAAATTTCTCTTACTCCCTATTAGGGATTGAAACTAAAGCTAAAATGACTCGCAGTCTGGCTGGAAACGTTGAAATTTCTCTTACTCCCTATTAGGGATTGAAACTGAGTTTGCCGAAATAACTCCTACGGGAACTTGGGTTGAAATTTCTCTTACTCCCTATTAGGGATTGAAACAGGAGAGTTATTCTCCAATGGCAGCATGACCTGAAGGTTGAAATTTCTCTTACTCCCTATTAGGGATTGAAACTGTTGCTTAACCCTTTTACCATTCTCGTTGTAATGTTGAAATTTCTCTTACTCCCTATTAGGGATTGAAACGTATCTGTAGACGCTGTGGAAATATCAGTAATGACGTTGAAATTTCTCTTACTCCCTATTAGGGATTGAAACAAAAAGTGTATCCGGCATTGCCAAGTCTCTCACAGGGTTGAAATTTCTCTTACTCCCTATTAGGGATTGAAACTCTTCTATTAACTCTAGAACTCTTGCTTCATCCGTTGAAATTTCTCTTACTCCCTATTAGGGATTGAAACAAGTTCCTCAGGGCTAAGTCGACGACCGGTGGACTGTTGAAATTTCTCTTACTCCCTATTAGGGATTGAAACAGTTTGAAACAGTTGGCTCAACAGGTGGCTACTGCGCGTTGAAATTTCTCTTACTCCCTATTAGGGATTGAAACGAAGTATTCGTTGTTGTTGAACACTTCTTCCATGTGTTGAAATTTCTCTTACTCCCTATTAGGGATTGAAACTATTAGCATCAAAGGTAGTCATTGATACATCATTGTTGAAATTTCTCTTACTCCCTATTAGGGATTGAAACTGTTATTGAAGGGTATTGCAACGTCATTGGTTCAAAGTTGAAATTTCTCTTACTCCCTATTAGGGATTGAAACAGGAATGGAACGTTGCATGGGATAACAATACGATTTGGTTGAAATTTCTCTTACTCCCTATTAGGGATTGAAACATCAAAGCCTTGACCGTCTGACCTATCAGGAGTAGTTGAAATTTCTCTTACTCCCTATTAGGGATTGAAACCTGATTTCGATAAAGCTGCTTTATCGAAATTTTCATCGTTGAAATTTCTCTTACTCCCTATTAGGGATTGAAACATAATGGTCGCACCACACTCATAAACGGAGATATGTTGAAATTTCTCTTACTCCCTATTAGGGATTGAAACCGGAAGCGATCGCAGCAAAACTCCTTCACCAATCGGTTGAAATTTCTCTTACTCCCTATTAGGGATTGAAACAGATTGACATTAGTGGCGAAGTCATTGCTATAGAAGTTGAAATTTCTCTTACTCCCTATTAGGGATTGAAACTTTTAAATCCCTTTTCCAATTAAATAAATCGGTATTGTTGAAATTTCTCTTACTCCCTATTAGGGATTGAAACGAATGCGATCGTTATTGACCCCAATGGTATCTCGTTGAAATTTCTCTTACTCCCTATTAGGGATTGAAACCGCGTACGGGAGAATTACTCGGTCTGTGTTGCGTGGAGGTTGAAATTTCTCTTACTCCCTATTAGGGATTGAAACAATATCGCAATCGCTCTTCAGCAACTGCATTACAACTCGTTGAAATTTCTCTTACTCCCTATTAGGGATTGAAACACTAATGACATAGCTTTTATTTCCTTACTTGAATGGTTGAAATTTCTCTTACTCCCTATTAGGGATTGAAACATCTGTATTTCAAGTTTTGATAAAAAGCATTAAACTGTTTTATCTCTTACTCTGTGCCCTCTGCGCCTCTGCGGTTAAAAATACTATATTCAACTTCCGGCCATTTTCATCGTGCTATATTCAGCTTCATCTATTGCAGTTCGCCATACATCGTAAGCTTGTGTGCTCAAATGAAGCCCGTCTGTCGTCAGTTCTAAACGTAAGTTACCCTGAAAATCTGCAAACCAATCATAAAGATTTAAATAATAAACCCCTTCTTGTCTTGCAATCAGGGAGAGTTGCTCATTGAGATGACGAATGCGAGTATTAGAAATTGTAGATAAACGAGTTGGCAAAATCGATTGAAGAAAAATTATGGTTTTTGGGTGAGTGTGTCGCAACTTGCGAACAATTTCGCGGTGATTGTGTAAGATGATTTCATCTGTCGTACCCTTTCGCAAATCATTAATTCCAACCATGATATAAATGAAATCTGGTCTGGTTTCCCTAAAAACAGATACCCTTCTTAAAACACCAGCGCAAGTATCTCCAGATATTCCCTGATTCAGCCACAATTTATCTACAGGCAATTTTTCTTGAGGAAACCACAAACTTAAAGAATCACCCACCAAAATTCCCAGACGATTATCG
This sequence comes from Brasilonema octagenarum UFV-OR1, assembly GCF_963888615.1. NCBI lineage: Bacteria > Bacillati > Cyanobacteriota > Cyanophyceae > Nostocales > Scytonemataceae > Brasilonema > Brasilonema octagenarum. Next base: position 19,597 of record NZ_CAWPKW010000404.1, read on the forward strand.
CTTTGACTTTGAGTCATTGCTTTGGCTTCCATCGCCAATAAGTTTTTCCAATCCTCGTATGTGAGTTGAGTCTTCCTCGTAGAAATCAACGATAACTCTGTCCTGTCTTTTGGTAAGCTTGGATAAATCTGACCCGCTTTGAGTGCGGCTAATCTTGCGTAGTAAAGTTGTTTTCCAGATGTAATTTTGTAGTCAGCTACTTGAGTTTTTGAACTACCATACGATTCTATATGCTTTGTCAACAAAGAGTGACTCAATTCTGATGGATTTATTCCAGCACTAAAGAATACTTTATTAGTGATATTTTGCTTCAAAATATATTTTAAGTTCAAAACGACTCTGCTATTTTCTGAATAAACATTGGACAGATGCACAAGACTTAATGCTGGTATTGTCATTCCTGTCAACAGACTCACTGTCAACAGACAAAGATTTCTCGTCTTTACGTTTTTCATGCCCGCACCGCTTTTTCTCACAGACAGCATTAACTTGTTGAATTTAAGAAAGTTTTTTAAATAACTGTTTGATTATTTTTCATTGATATACATATTTCTGTAAAGCATTTCGAGATGATGTTTACCATCTCTTCAAAATTTTTCCATATTGCTTCTAGCAGTTTTCATTTTTCTTGAAAACTGCCCACATGATTAAATATAGTTACTCATCCGAAACAGGACTTACGCAACGCAAAGAATGTCCGCACCGTACCGTTAGGCATAGGGGCACGAGCAGAAAAATTTACAAATCTTCAAATCTGTATCGACTACCGATAATATAATCCTCATTGATTTCAAAAGAAATCCATCGACGTTGTAACATTTGTGCAACAAAACCCGTTGTGTTAGAACCCGCGAAGGGAGAAACCATTCTATATATTTTTCTACACTTTCGTTGCCGTATTCTTTCTTACGTGTGAGTGCAAATGGAGGTGAGGTGAGGATTAAGTTAATACTGCTATCCTTAAGATATGTAAGTAATTTTAGGCTTTCACCTATATAAGTAAGTCGCACAATAAAACCAAACTGTGTTAAGAAAAGTAAACAAAGCTCAAACCTTTTCTCTCCCTGCTCCCTGCCTTATTTAAACGATAATTATTTACGCCGACCTACTTATATTGCAATACGGTTCAGTTAAGACTCGATCCTCCCTAACCCTCCTTAAAAAGGAGGGAATTAAGCCCCCCTTTTTAAGGGGAGCCAGTGCGTTGGGGAGCCACTGCCCTTCGGGTTCGCAGTCGCCTACGGAGGGAGACCCTCCTGCA